>JBEIVK010000665.1:0-2637 GCA_040373935.1 Alphaproteobacteria bacterium | reverse complement strand
TCGCCATCGGATCGAGCTGGCCGGGCCGGCGCCGCGTCTTCCAGGGCAGGGGCGGCGTCGCGGCCCCGCACAAAAAAGCGCTCCCGCCCCTCCATCCAGCGCCGCCAGCGCTCGAAGGACCACATCCCCTCGGCCGCGCCCGTCTGCAGCAGACTGGGCACGCTGGCCAAGGCCCCGGCCCGCACCGTGGCGCGGGTGGCGTCTGTCGCGGTGAGCACCTCGCACTCCGGCACGCGCAGGCCCAGGTCCGGCCTCCAGACCAACCGCTGCGCCACCACCGCGACGAGGCACTCCGCCAAGGCCGCCAGCACCGCGGGCTGGGCCTCTGGCGCGAAGCTGCCGACGATGCGCTGCAGCGCCTCGGCGGCCGTGCCCGCGTGGAGCGTCGTGATGACGAGGTGCCCCGTCTCCGCCGCCGTGAGCACGAGGCGCAGCGTCTCCGGGTCTCGCGCCTCCCCGACCACCAGCACGTCCGGGTCTTCGCGCAGCGCGTCACGCAAGCCCTGGGCGAAGCCCGGCGTGTCCCGCCCCACCTCGCGCTGGCGCACCAGGGCGCGCTTCGAACGGAAGGCGACCTCGACCGGCTCTTCGAGGGTGAGGACGTGCACCGGCCGCGCCCGGTTGATCTCCTCCACGAAGGCCGCCACGGTGGACGACTTGCCCGCGCCCGTCGGCCCGCTCACGACGATGAGCCCGTGCGGCCGCGTGAGCAGGCGCCCCAGGTCGGGGTGGAGGTTGAGCGCCTCCAGCGTCGGCGTGAAGGGGTGCAGCAGCCGCACGGCGAAGCCGAGGCCCCGCGACGAGAACAGCGCGTTGACCCGGCACCGCACCCCGCCCAGCACCGCCGCGCCATCTGCCGAGCGGCGGGCCTCCAGCGCCGCGAAGCCCTCTTCGCCAAACAGCCGCAGCGCCTCGGCGGCCAGGGTGGCCGCGGCGGGAGGCGGCGCGTCGAGCGGGCGAAGCGTGCCTTGCACGCGCACGAAGGGCGGGTGCCCGGGCTCGAGGTGGAGATCGGAGGCGCCGAGGGCGTCGGCTTGGCGGACCAGCGCGTCGAGGGGGGTCATGCCGCCTCCCGGCCTCGCCCTATCGGCCCACCCCCGCCGCCGCCACGCTTGCCGACCCCCCGCTGCCCGTTAGGCCGCGTCCCATGCGCCTCCTGCCCGGCATCGCCGCCCTGCTCACCGCCTGCGCCCCCGCCTGGCCCGGCGCGGTCCTGCTCCCCCCAGACCCAGCCCGCGCCAGTCCCCGCTTCGGGGCGGACGGCCCCTACGGCGCCGCGCTCTGGACGGTCATGGCCCTGGCCCGCGGCCAAGAGCGCGTCCCGCTGCGCATCATCGCGCCCTCCGAGGGCGACGGCGCGCTCTCGGGCGACGGGCCCTTCCCGGCCATCGTGCTCAACGCGGGCGCGCGGGTCGCCCCGTCCCGCTACGACTGGCTCGCCGCCCACCTCGCCAGCCGTGGCTACGTCGTCGTCGCGCCGGAGTACGGGCTGGACTTGCCCCTGCCCGAGGCGGGCAACGCCCAGGCCGCCTTGCGCCACGTCGAGGCCCTGTCGGACGGCGGCGGTGCGCTGTCTGGCGCCGTCGACGCCGGTGCCCCCGCCGGCATCCTCGGGCACAGCCTCGGCGGGGTCGCCGCGGCGGCCGTCCACGCCGAAGACCGCCAGTTCGCCGCCCTCGTCTTCTTGGCCAGCTACCCGGCGGGTGGCACAGACGCCGAGGGCCGCGGCGCGCCTGCCCTCTCGCTCTGCGGCGACGAAGACGCCTTCGTGGACCGCGCGGCGGTCGAAGATGGCATCGCCCGCTACGCCGCCGGCAGCGCCCTCGGCTGGGTCGAAGGCCTCAACCACTATGGCTGGGCCGACGCCGTGACCGACGCCGAGGCCGCCCAGGAGCCGGCCCCCTCGCGGTTGCCGGTCGACGCCCGGCTCGACGCCCAGGCCCCCCTCGACGCCTGGCTCGGCCTCCACCTCGGCGCCGACATCTCCGCCGACGCCGTCCTCCGCGCCGGCGCCTTTCCCGGCGTCGACTGGAGCCGCCCGTGACCGCCTCGCTCGCCCTCGTCGCCGCGGTCGCCACCGCCGCCGCCGACCCGCTCGCCCTCCGCGCCCCCGGCCCCTACGCCGGGGCCGTCGCCGTCGCCGGCTGGCCCGACACCTCCCTCGGCCTCTGGCGCGGCCGCGCCGGCCTCGCCCTCTCCCTCCACGAAGGCGTCGCCCTCGCCCGCGACGCCGCGTGGCGCTGGACCCCCCACCGCCGCGATCTCCCCGGCGGCGGGCGCGTCGCGCTGGACCTCGCCCTGGCCGGCGGCCCCCTCGTCCCCCTCGTCGTCCCTGCGGCGGGCGCCACCCTCGGCCCCCAGCTCGTCCTCCGCCGCCACCGCCCCCGCGCCACCTGGGCCGGCTCCCTCGCCGCGCCCGCCGCCCTCGTCGCCGCGCCCGGCGGCCCCCAGGCGCGCGTCCCGGTGTTCGCGGGCAATGGCTTCACCCTGGACCGCGACGGCCTCTCCATCGGCCTGCACGTCGAAGCCGGCCCCGTCTGGTCCCCCGGCGCGCCGCTCGCCCTCAACGGCCGGGCCGGCCTCGTGCTCGCCCGGGCCCGCCGCGACGGGGCGTCCGGTCCGGCCGACTGACGGGCG
>JBEIVK010000642.1:0-2729 GCA_040373935.1 Alphaproteobacteria bacterium | reverse complement strand
GGGGGCCGCGGCGGGGGCGACCGCTGAGACGCGCGCGAGGGCGGGGGTGGCGGGCGCGGTCGCGGTGGCGTCGTCGGCCCGGGGGGCGGCGAACGGGGCGGGCGGGGTCGGTGCGGCGGGGAGGGTGGTGGGCGCGGCTGGCTCGGTCGCTTCGTCCGGGGGCCGTTCGTCGGCCCTGACTGGAGCGGCAACCACCGGGGTCGGTGGAGTGGCCGGCGGGGGGATGACGGGCCGCGACTCGACCGGCGCACTGAACGCGGTGACGTCCGCCGTCGGCGGCGGGACGTTGGGCGCGGGGGCGACTGCAGCCGGGTCTTCGGCCGGCGGCGTCGCGGCGAGCGGGGCGACGGCCGCGTCTGCAACCGCCACGGGGGGCGGCGTGCGTTCGGCCGCCTCTGGTTGGGTGGGGGGCGCGGAGGCGGCGCGCGTCGGCTCCGGCGTGGGCGGGACCGGCGTGGCGGCTTCGCGGGCCACGGGAGCGGCCGGTGACTCCGGCTGGGGCGCAGCCGCGCGCGGTGGGGCCTCCGTGGCGGGAGGAGTCTCCGCGGGCGCGGTCAGGTTGGCGGGAGTCGGGACGGCGAGGGGTGAGCGGTCTGCAGCTGGAACGGTGACGTCGGGCGCCGAAGGCTCGGCGGGAGCCTGGGGCGCGCTGGGTGCGGTCTGGGCTGCCGGTTGCGCGGGGTCCGTCGGCGGAGGAGCGGCGGGGGTCGGGGAGGCGGCGACCGCGGCTGGTTGAGCCTCGAGCGGGGCGGCGAGGGGAGCGGTGGCCGGCGGGACGGTTGCGGTTGCGGCGAGCGAAACCGGAGTTGGCAAGGCCGGGACCAGGGGCGCGGCTAGGCCCTTGACGGGAACGATCGGATCGCCGTCGACGGGAGCGGGCGACGGCTCCGTGGGCGACGGCGCCGTGGGGGGCGGGACGTTCGTGACGGGAACTGTGACGAGGGGCGCCGCGAGGTCGGCGCGCGGCGGCGAGGCCGGAGCTGCGGGTGCGAGCGGGGTGGCGGGTGGCGTCGGAACGGACGGCGACGGAGCGAGGGACGGGGGTGCGGCCGCGGCCACCGGCGGTTGCGCTGCGCGCGGCGGGGCCGCCGGGGTCACCGGCGCAGCGGAAACGGGCTGAGCCCGCGGTGCGACGTCCGCGTCGGTGGGCGCAGCGGGGGGAGGGACCGGGACGGCGGGAGCGTTGGCGGCCGGGATCGTGGGCGACTCAGTCCGGAGCGGTGGATCGAGCCGGACGGTGTTGGCGACGGGGGTCGTGACCGCGGGTGCCGTGAGGGGGGCGGCAGGCGGCGTGGCGGGGGTTTCCGTCGCGACCGGGGCGGCTGGCGGGGCGGTGTCGATCGGCGTCACCGCCGCCGGGGTGGCAGTGGGCGCGTCCGCGGGCGGCGGCGTTTCGAGCGCGGCGACGCGAGGCGTAGCGTTGGGGCTGACGCTCGCCTCCGCGGTGGGCGGGACGAGCGGCAGGACGGCGGGAGCCGAGGGGCCGGGCGGAGGCGGGACTGCGCTCACCGCGTCGCTGGCGACGGGATCCAGCGACCGCTCGGCCGGAGCGATCGAGGGGGACAGGGGCGCGTTTGCCTCCGGAACTGTGACGGCGCGTGCGGTGCGCTCAGGGCGAGCGGGCGCGATCGGTTCTTCGGGCGGGACCTCGGCGGGAGGTTGGGCGACGCGCGGCGGTGGCGCAGCGGCTGGTGTGGGCGCCGCAGCGACCGCGGGCGGCGGAGGGGTGGACACCACGGCGAGCGTAGCGGCCTCCGGGGGAATGAACGCCACCGAAACCGGCTGGGGTGCGGCGGGGACGGCCACCTCGTCCGTCGCCGGCGTGGGCGTGTCCGGGGCGGCGGCAGCGCGCGCGCCGGGGACCGTGGGTGGCTCGGCCGGGGGCGTGGCCGCAAGGGGCGCCACCTCCGCGGCGGGAGGGGTGACGGCGGCCACGGCCGCAGCAAGGGGAGCCGGAGCCACGGCCGCGACGGGCTCCGGAGTGGTGGGGGCCGGGGCTGGCGGGAGAGCGTTCGTGGTCGGCCGCGCGAGGGCGGGAGCCACGAGTTCGTCGGCAGAGGGCGCGGGCGGGGCATCGGCCGCGCTCCGGCTGGTGGGCTCCGGAGCGGGGCTCGCCGGTGCTGCGACCGGCTTGGTGCTGGCCTGCGGTGGCGCCACCGGCGTGGGATCGGCGTCGATTGCCGGGGGCGAGCTGATCCGCGGCGCGGCGGTGGCGGCCGGCGCGAGGGGAGCTGCCGGGAGGAGCGGGGCGGGAGGCGTTTTGTCTGGGGACGCGGCCGCCGGAGCGGACGGGCCGGGGGGAGCGGGACCGTCGACGAGGGGAGCCGCGGGTGGCGCGAGTGGTGCGGCCGCCGGGCGGTCCGGCGGGACCGGAACGGGTTGGCGCGGAGGGGTGAGCGCCGCCTCGGTCGGCGCCGGAGCGGGCAAAACCAGCACGGCGGGCCCTTGGGTAACCGGGTCCCCGGGCGGTTCCGCCTCGGTCGGCGCCGAGAGCCGCGCGGCGTTGGTGGCGGGAGGGGTGACGGCTGGGTCCGTGGGCCCGGGAGAGGGCTGGGCCTCGCTGCGCTGGGCGCTGGCGGCAGGCGCACCCGACGGCGTGGCAGGAGGCGTCGCCGCGGAGGGAGTGGCGTTGGCGACGGGAGCCGCGAGCCCGGGTGCCGCGGGTTCGGCGCGAGCCGGGGGCGGGGGAGTCTCGCGGGCGGCTGGGGCGGCGGGCGTGGAGTCGGTTG
>JBEIVK010000113.1:0-9241 GCA_040373935.1 Alphaproteobacteria bacterium | reverse complement strand
GGCCCGAGGCGGGCGGCGGCCTCGGCGCGGGCGGCGGCCTTCTCGACGGCGGTGCCGGGCCCGGCGTCGATGTCGCGGTGCGCGGCCTCGACCCGCGCCGCGGCGGCGGCCTCTTCTTCGGCGAGGCTCTCCGGGTCGATGGTGTTCCACCCGATGTATTCGAGGTTGCGCAGCCCGCGGCGGTGCAGCGTGATGTCCGGGCGCTCGGTGGAGATGCGGTCGATCTCCTCGATGGAGAGGCCGTCCACGACGTCGACCGTGCCGGCCAGCAGCTCGGTGAGGCGGGACTGCGCGTCTGGGAGCACGCGGAAGACCACGGTGTCCAGGCCGGGCGGCGGCCCCGACCAGCGGGGGTTGGGCCCGAGCACGAGGCGCTGCCCGGCATCCCAGGCGACGAGCCGAAAGGGGCCGTTGGCGAGCGGGGCGCGCTGGAGCGGATGGGCCCGCAGGGAGTCTCCCGCGACCCCGGCGAGCGCGTGGGCGGGGACGGGCTGGATGCCGGTGGCGAGCGCGAGCCGGGTGCGGGCGTCACCGGGGCTTGCCCAGGTGAAGGACACCGCGTGGGGGCCCTGCACGCGCGGGGCCTCGCCGGGCAGCAGGCCCTCGGTGTTGCTGGCCCGCGGGCTGCCCACCGCGGGATCTGCCGCGTAGGCCCAGGCTGCCGCCACGTCCGCCGCCGTGACCGGCACGCCGTCTTGCCAGCGCAGGTCGTCGCGGAGGGAGAGGGTGACGGTGCGCCCATCTGCCGACCACGCCCAGGACTTCGCGAGGCCGGGGCTGGGCACGAGGCCGCAGTCGACGGTGGCCTCGGCCACCGGCACCTGGAGGGCCGCGAGGATGTCTTGGTCGATGGCGCCGGTGCTGGTGAGGCCCAGGAGCCCCGCTGGCTCGCTCGGGATGGCGATGACGAGGCTGCGCGCGGGGGCGGGAGGCGTAGGCGCCTCGCCACCGCCGCAGGAGAGGGCGGCAACGGCGGCCGGAAGGAGACGAAACGGGAGGAGGGGCAAGCGGCGCCTGGGGAGCGACCGCGTTCTTAGCACGCGCGCCCGCGCCGAGGCGCGCGCACTTCGTCCCGAAAGGTCACCCGCGGCCGCCCTTCCGTCTGGCGCTGGGGATGGTACGATCGACAGAGCCACCCCCAAGCCGCGGACTGCCCCATGGTTGCGCAAGACACCCGGGTCCTTTTCATCAAGTACCACGAGGCAGCCGATCAGCAGCCGCTCTCCCAGAAAGCCGCCGAGAAGCTGGGTATCTTCCCCAGCCTCGCGCTCGCGGGGCTCGCGGCGTGGATCCGGCAGAACGGGTACGGCGTGCGGATCATCGACCTGCACGTCAACAACATGTACCCGAAGGACGCCGTCCAGCAGGTCACCGAGTACGACCCGCACATCGTCGCGCTGACGGCGAAGACGCTCGGTTGGCCCGCCGTCATCGAGATCGCCCAGATGGTGCGTGTGGCCGCGCCCAACGCGATCATCGTGGTCGGCGGCCCGCACATGAGCATCTACGCCCGCGAGTCCCTCACCTGGGACTGCTTCGACCTCGCGGTGGTGGGCGACGGCGAAGAGACCTTCCTCGAGATCTGCGAGCGGGTCTCCCAGGGGTCGCGCATCGAGCAGATGCGGGACATCCTCGGCACCGCCGTCCGCACGCCCGACGGCATCATCCAAAACCCGCCGCGGCCGCTGCCCAAGGACATCAACCAGTATCCGATGACGGCCTGGGACTTGATCCCGGTGGACCGCTACCACTGCCTCACGCTGCTCAAGCCCTTCGCCACGATGGTCACCACGCGGGGCTGCCCGTGGCACTGCGGCTACTGCTCGCAGGTGTACTCGGAGAAGCTTCGCTTCCGCGACGTCGAGCTGGTGGTCGACGAGATGGAGTACCTGGAGAAGCGGCACGGCGTGCGCGAGATCGTCTTCTTCGACGAGACCTTCACCATCGGCAAGAAGCGGATGAAGAAGTTCTCCGAGGAGGTCCAGCGCCGCGGCCTCAAGGTCAAGTTCAACATCCGCGCCCGGGTGGACACGGTGGACCGCGAGGTCGTGCGCGCGCTCAAGGCGGCTGGCCTGCGCTCCATCCACATGGGCGTGGAGGCGGGCACGGACCGCGTGCTCAAGATCATGAACAAGCAGATCACGCGCGAGCAGACCGAGCGGGCCTTCCGCATCTGCCGCGAGGAAGGCGTGGACACCCGCGGCTACTTCATGGTGGGCTACTACGACACCACCCACGACGACGTGGAGGACATGATCCGCTTCGCGTCCGGCCTGGGGCTGGACTGGGCGTCCTTCTCGGTGGCGACGGCCCTCCCGGCGACCGACCTCTACCGCATCGCCCAGGAGCGGGGCTACGTCGACGGAGACTTCTGGAAGCAGTACACCATCGACGGCGGCGGGCTGATTCCGCAGCTCGAAACCGAGACGTTCACCGCCGAGCAGCTTCGCGCGTACCGCACCAAGGCCTACATGAAGTTCTACCTGCGGCCGGAGCTCATCCGCCGCAAGCTGTCCAAGGCCGAGGGCCGCGAAGAGCTTTTGGAGATGGTGGGCGGCGCCACCGTCCTGAGCGAGATCGTGAAGAGCCAGGTGCTCAAGAAGATCCCGCGGGTCGGGCTCGGGAAGTGGGGCACGGTCTGAGGGCGGCGCCGGCGGCGGGCCCGGCCGCGCGCAGAGGCGGCGGGGCGGAGAGGAAGGGGGCGTTACGGGGGAAACCTTGGTTTCCCCTGTCCCCTGAGGGTGTGCTCGGGGTTGCTCGGCACCTTGAGGCAGAGGCCGAGGGCTGCCCTTGACGCCGCGGGCCGTCCTGCGGTAGAACCGGCGCAGCTCCCAGGCCGGTTTGCCCGGCCGCTCGAGGCCGTCCATGTCCGAGCCCGAAGGCCGGCCTGCTTTCTCCTACGACCTGCGCGCGCTCGATGTCGATGCGGAGTTGGGGCGGTTGGAGGCCCAGGCGCGCGTGGTGCGCGCGTTGGAGGGCGCGTGGTTGCGCGCCCAGGGGATTTCGCCAGGCGCGGCGGTGCTGGACCTCGGCTGCGGCCCGGGCCTGGTGACCGAGCTGCTCGCGGAGCTGGTGCCCCACGGCACGGTGGTCGGGGTGGACGCGAACCCGGCGCTGCTGGCCCGCGCGGAGCGTCGCCTCGCCGCGACCGGCCACGCGGGCGTGCGGTTCGTCGAGGCGTGGGCGCACGCGCTGCCCTTGGCGGATGCGTCGGTCGACTTCGCGTACTCCCGGTTTTTGTTCCAGCACCTCGGGGATCCGGCGGCGGTGCTCCAGGAGCTGCGGCGGGTGCTTCGGCCGGGCGGGCGTGTGGTGCTCGTGGACACGGACGACGGCGGGCTCGTTCTTCACCCGGAGCCGCCGGGGCTGCCTGCGCTGTTGGCGGCCTCGCAAGCGGCGCAGGCCCGGGTGGGCGGGGACCGCACGGTGGGCCGGAAGCTGCGTGGGATGTTGGTTCGGGCCGGGTTCTCTCCGGTGCGGGTCGAGGTGCAGCCGCTCACGAGCGACGCGATCGGAATGGCGGCCTTCGTCGACATCACCCTCGGCTTCAAGCGGCAGATCATCTCGCCCGACCTGTTGGCCCCCAGCGCGGTGGAGGGCACGCTCGGCGCGGCGCGGGCGCTCGCCGCTGACCCGGCGGCCTTCGGGCACACGCTCGGCTACATCGCGTGCGGGACGGCCCCGTCCGAATGACGGGCGAGCCCACGGTGTCTGCTTCTGCCTCCCCGCCGGCCCGGCAGGCCGCCGACCGCGACGACGAGCTGGTGTTCAGCACGCGGCTGGTCGTCCCGATGGTCGTCTATTTCGAGCAGCGCTTTGGCGTGGAGGCGCTCGCGGCGGCGCTCGGCCGCGCCGGGGTGCCGTTGGCGACGCTGCGGGACCCGGCGATGTGGATCTCGACGGCGCAGCTCCTCGCGATCAGCCGCGAGATGGTGGCGGCGACGGGCAACCCGCTGCTCACCTACGAGGCGGGGCTCGCGCTCGCGCAGCCGGCGTTGGTCGGGCCGACGTGGCATGTGGTGCGGGCCTTGGGCGGGCCGGAGTTCGTGTACGAGCGGCTCACGGAGTACACCGAGCTGTCGCGCATCACGCGCTGGACGCTGTTGGAGCGCGGGCCGCAGCGCGCGGTCCTGCGCTTCGACGTGCAGCCCGGCCACCGGGACGACCCGCTCTTCTGCCTCAACCGGCAGGGCGCGCTGGCCGGGATCCCCGGGATTTTCGACCTCCCGCCCGCGACCATCGAGCATCCGGTCTGCCTGCACGAGGGCGGCGCGTGCTGCACGTATCGGGTGCGCTGGGCGCCGCGCGCGCGCGGGGAGGGGATGCTGCCGTGGGCCGCCGTCGCGGCGTCGGTCGCGTCCGTCGGTTTGGGGGCCACGGCGGGCCTCGGCGCGGCGCTGGGGGCCGCGTCCGCCGCGGTGATTGTTCTCGCGCTGCATGCCCGCGCGTTGCAGCGGCGGGCGGTGCAGGTCTCGGCGGATCTGCGCGACGAGGCCGTGGCGTCGCGGGTGTTCACCGAGGAGTACACGCGCAAGCTGCGGGAGCGCATCCTGTTGGAGCGGGTGGACGCGCTCACGCGCCGGGCGGAAGACCCGGTGACCTTGGTGGGCACCGCGCTCCGGGAGATCCGAAACACGCTGGGCTACGACCGCGCGATGTTCCTGGAGGTGGACGCGGCGTCGGGGCGCCTGAGCTTCCGGCAGGGCGAGGGCTTTTTGCCCGCGGTGGCGGCGGCCCTCGGCGATCTGGACCTCGGGCTGACCGCGGACCGCGCCGACCCGCAGCTGTTCGCCAACGTGCTGCGCAGCGGGCGCGGCCTGCACGTCGAGGACGTGGCGGATTTTCGCGGGCGTTTGCTGCCGCACAACCGGGCGCTCGTCGACCTTCTGGGGAGCCGCGCGTTCGTCGCCACGCCGGTCGCCACCGCCGACGGCCCGCTCGGGCTGCTCGTGGTGGACCAGGTCGCGCCGGACCGCCAGCTCGGGCCTCGCGATGTCGCGCTGCTGGAGCAGGTGGGCCACCAGATGGGCCTCGCGCTGGCCAATGCGCGGCTGGTCGCGCGGTTGCGCCGCGAGCGAGAGGAGCTGCGCGCCGCCCTGCTGACCAACCAGAAGCTCTCCCAGTACCTCCCACAAGCCGTGGTCGCGCGCATCGAGGCCGCGCCGGAGGAGGCGCTGCGGCTCGGGGGGGCGCGGCGGCGCGCGGCCGTGCTGTTCTCGGACGTGGTGGGCTTCACGCCGTGGGCCGAGGTGGTGTCGCCCGAGCAGGTCGTGCGCTTCCTCAACGCGCTTTTTGCGGCGATGGACCCCGAGATTGACCGCTGCGGCGGCATTCTCGACAAGCGCATCGGAGACGGCATGATGGTGGTGTTCCTGGAGCAGGACGGCGGGGAGCCGCCCGCGCGCCGGGCGCTGCGCTGCGGGCTGGCCTTGCAGGCGGCGGTGGTGGCGCTGAACGCAGACCCGGCGCTTCCCCGGTCGGAGCCCTTCGCGTTGCGGGTGGGCGTCGCCTACGGCGAGCCGGTGGCCGGCAACATCGGGTCGATGCGGCGCTTGGAGTACACCGTCATCGGCGATGTGGTGAACGTGGCGAGCCGCCTGGAGGGCGCCTGCGCGCCGGGCGAGGTCACGGCGACGGCGCAGGCGGTCGCGGCGGCGGGGCCGGGGGTCGCGGCGGAGTCGCGCGGGCACCTCGTCGTGAAGGGCCGCCAGCAGCCGGTCGAGGCATTCTCCATTCGGAGCGTGGGACCATGGACATCCGAGCCCTGAGCACCCTGGACGAAGCCCGGGCCCTGGTGGACTGCGTGTACGCCGTCTACGGGCTCACCTTTCACCGGGACTACGTGTACCGCCCGGAGCAGATGCTGGAGCTGAACCGCAGCGGGCTCGTGCGGAGCTTCCTCGCGTTCGACGGCGGTCGGGTCATCGGGCACCTCGCGTTCTTGCGGCCCTTCTTCGAGCTGCAGCGGGGCGGTGTGCCGCTGGCCGACCCGGGCATCGGCGAGGTCGGCCTGTCGGTGGTCTTGCCGGACGCCCAACACAGCGGCGTACAGTCGGCGCTGGGGCACGCGATGTTTCGCTGGGCGAAGGCGGACGGAAAGCACAGCGCCATGATGAAGTGCGTGACCAACCACACGTACAGCCAGCGCTCGGGCCTGGCGATGGGCGCCCGACCGCTGGCGCTGTTCTTGGCCGGCGTGCCGCAGTGGGTGGCGCACCCGCAAGCCGGTGGGGGGAATGACGCGCCGATCTCGACCATGCTGCTCTACCTGCCGCTGGCTCCGGCGAGCGGCGGGGAGGTGCGGCCGCCGCGGGGCGTGCCGTGGCTGGGGGCGCTGGTCGCCGGGGCTGGGCTGGGCCGCGGGCTGGCCGAGGGCGGCCCCGCGGAGGAGGCGCCCACGGACCTGGAGGTGGAGTTTCAACCGGCGAAGCGCCTGGCGCAGGTCCATGTGCTGCGGGCGGGGCCGGACCTCGCGGTGCGCCTCGACGCGCTCAACCGCTGGCTCATCGCGGGGCACATGGCCCATGTGAGCTACTTCTTGCCGGCGGCCAGCGCGCAGGTGCAGGCGCAGGCCCCGGCCCTGGCCGAAGCGGGGCTTTTCCCGGCGGGCTGGGTGCCGCAGCTCCACGCGGGAGGGGCGGATGCCTGGGTTTATTCGAGCCTGGGGCCGGTCTCGGTGGATCCGGCCAGCATCGTCACCCACGGCGACGCGGGCGCCGCGCTGCGGGACGCGGTGGTGGCGGGCTGGCGGGCAGGGGCGCCGGGCCCGGCCGCGGGCTGAGCCGGCGGGGCGGGAAGGAAGGGGGCGTTACGGGGGAAACCTTGGTTTCCCCTGTCCTCCCTCGATGATCGGGCCTAGGGAGCGGCGGTGCCGAGGCCGGCGGCGAGCTGCGCGATGAAGGTGTGCTCGGGGCGGAGGTCCCCGTCGAGGGACCAGACCATGGCGCCGCCCAGGCCCTCGGTGTGGATGAGGGCGAGCTTGGCGTCGAGGGCCTCGGCGTCGTCCCAGGTGAAGAAGGTGCCGTCGGTGCAGGAGAGCCAGGGGGCGGCGGCGGCGGCGTGCCAGTGGCGGGTGCAGCCGGCGCGCGGGAGCTCGTTGCGCTCGATGTCCCAGGCGTCGAAGACGCCGGTTTCGTAGCTGCCCCAGGGCTGGCCGGACCAGGGCTGGAAGAGGCCGTCGTTGGTGGGGGCGACGCCGGAGAAGCCGCGGCCGTAGAAGGGGATGCCGAGGACGAGCTGAGAGGCGGGCACGCCCGCGTCGCGCCAGGCTTGGAGGCCGGCGGCGATGGTGAGCGGGTCTGCCGTGCCGCCGGGGAAGTCGGCGCCGGCGGCGAGGGGGGCGCCGAAGTGGGTGATCGGGTCCCAGGCGCCGTGCAGGTCGTAGGCCATGACGTTGATCCAGTCGACCTCGGCGGCGATGCCCGCGGGCTCGAGGTTGGCGATCTTGTCGACGCCGATGGGGCCGGCGATGGTGAGCAGGCCGCCGCCCGTGGCGTCCAGCTCGTCGCGGAGCGCGCGCAACAGGAGGGTGTAGTTCTGTTTGTCCTCGGGCCGGCCCGGGCTGAGGCCGCCGGCGACCGGGTACTCCCAGTCGATGTCCAGGCCGTCGAAGCCGTGGGTGCGCATAAAGGAGACGCAGCTGGTGGCGAAGCGGGCGCGGGCGTCGGCGGTGGCGGCGACCTCGGGGAAGCGGCCCGAGAGGGTCCAGCCGCCCACGCTGAGCAGCACGCGGAGGTGCGGATGGGCGGCCTTGAGGCCGCGCAGGAGGGCGAAGTTGCCGCCCTCGCGCTCGAGGGCAGCCCAGGCGTCGTAGACCACGCACTCGCCGCCGGCCGAGATGTCGGCGAAGGCGTAGAGGAGGTGGGTCAGCTGGTCGGCCGGGATGTCGGCCACCTGGTAGTCGCGGTCGTAGACGCCCCACTCGGTGAAGTAGGCGATGAGGCGGGCGGTGTCGGCGTCGGTGTCGGCGTCGGTGTCGGCGTCGGTGTCGGTGTCGGCGTCGGTGTCGGCGTCGGCGTCGGCGTCGGAATCGGCGGCGACCGGGACGCACACCCGCTCTCCTCGACGGTGCCTTCGCCGCAGCGGAGGCCGGATTTGGACGGCGCGCACGCGAGGACGGCGGCCAAGGGGAGGACGGCGGTGCGCATGGGTGGCTCCGGGGTGACGAGAGTGTGGCGTGATCCCCCGCGTTTGGCCAGAGGTCCCGCGCGCCTTGCGGTGGCGGGAGCGCCGGGGTTACCCCCGCGAATGGCCTGCCGGATGCATTGGATCCTTGTGTTCCTCCCGGTGGGATGCGGGGGGCGCGCGTGACCGCGCACACGCACGCGGCGTTGCCGCCGACGGCGGAGAGTCTCGCGTTGCTGGAGCGCCGGCACGCGCGGGTGCGGCCGGCGGTCGGCGCGGCGCTGCGGGGGGCGTGGCCGATGTCCTTCGTGGGGGGCGAGGCGGTGCCGCGCGAGGGGCCGCTGGTCGTGCTCGCCAACCACGTGCAGTTCCCCGACTCGCTCACCATGAACGTCGCGGCCGGCCGGGCCGTGGTGGTCATGGGCACCGAGGCGATGACCCAGGGGCCCCTCGGGCGGGCGGCCACGTACTTCGGTCTTTCGCCCAAGAAAAAGAACGTGCCGGACACGCGGGCCGTGCGGCTGCTCAAGGCCTGGCTGGACCTCGGGGCCGCCGTCGGCATCTTCCCCGAGGGCGAGCGCACCTGGGACGGCCGGCCGCTGCCCCTGCTGCCCGGCATCGAGAAGCTCGTGCTGCTGATGGGCGCGCCCGTCGTCACCATGCGCATCTACAACGGCTACCGCCAGTGGCCGCGCTGGGCGCCCTTGCCCCGCCGCAGCCGCGTGCACGTGGTGGTGGACCCGCCGGTGGTCTACCAGAAAGCGCAGGGCGCCCCCGCCATCCTGGCCGACTTGCAGCGCCGCCTCGCCGTCACGGACGGGGAGGGGCCCGAGGGCCCCATCGACTGGCCGGCGCGCGGCCTGCGCCTCGCCCGCGGCATCACCAACGTGCTGTACGCCTGCCCGCGCTGCCAGCGGGTCGAAGGGCTGGTCGAAGCCGGCGATGCCGTGCGCTGCGCGGTCTGCCACGGGGCCTGGCAGGTCACCGGCCGCTCCACCCTCGTCGGGCCCGGCGGCGAGCAGCCTCTCCGCGCCTTGGTGGACCGCCAGGAGGCCGCCCTGGCCGACGCCGGCTGGCGAGACCCGGCGGCCGGCCCCGGGGCCCTGCTGCGCGGCGC
>JBEIVK010000809.1:0-1993 GCA_040373935.1 Alphaproteobacteria bacterium | reverse complement strand
CGCCGGCCCCCCTCGTGCTGCGGGTGGACGAGGCCCGGGGCGGCCCGCCCGTCGGGTGGAGCTGCGCGGACGCGAAGGCCGGCGCGGCCGCGGAGCGCTTGGGCGCGCCGCCGGAGGTGGACGTCCCGGTCGAAGGGGGGGCGTTGCGGGGGGCCCTCCACCCGCCCCCTCTCCGTGAAAACTCGCTCGCGTCCGTGGCCCCCGCCGCGGCGCCGGCCCCCGCGGCGCCAGACCTGTGGCTCACGAAGGCAGATCTCTCCAACGGCCGGCTGGACGCCCCGGCCGCGGTGGCGCCCCCAGCCGCTCGAGGGCAGCCCGGCCGCCTTGGGCGCGTTGGCGGCTGCGTTTTCCCGGGCCGAGCGCGGCGGGCGATTGCGGGTCAGCGTCTTCGGCGCGTCGCACACCGAGGGCGACGTGTGGACGGGCGCGCTGCGCCGCATGCTCCAAGACCGCTACGGCGACCTGGGGCACGGCTTCGTGGTGCCGGCGGCGCCGGTCAGCGGCTATCGCGGCCAGGACGTCAATCTCTGCGCGTCCGAGGGCTGGCGCGGGGACTGGGCGGGCCGGAAGGGCGGGCGCGCCGACGGCCGCTTCGCGTTGTCGGGGGCGACGGTGGCGTCGGCGCATCCAGCGGACTTCGGTTGGGTGGAGACGACGCACGAGAACCCGCATGGGCGGCGCGTGTCGCGATTCGACGTGTTCGCGGTCGGGCAGCCGGGCGGCGGCGCGCTGTTGCTCACGGTGGACGACGCGGCGCCGCGGGCGGTGCAAACGGCGGGCGAGGGCCTCGTCTGGGTGCGCGTGGAGGTGCCGGACGGCCCGCACCGACTCACGGTCCAGCCCCTCGGGGACGGCGAAGTGCGCTTGCTCGGGGTGTCGGCGGAGCGCGGCGGCGCGGGCGCCCTGGTCGACGCCATCGGGCTGCGCGGGCGCCAGGCGCGGAGCTGGCTCGACTGGTCGCCGGCCCTTCGAGACGCCGCCCTCTACGCCCTGGATCCCGACGTCGCGGTGCTCGCGTTCGGCGTCAACGAGGCGGCCGACGCCGATTACGACCCGGCGCGCCACGCGGCCGAGCTGGACCGCGTGCTGTCCGTGCTCCGCGGGGTTCTGCCAGAGACGGCCTGTGTGTTGGTCGGCCCAACGGATCGCGTTGTCGAGACGGGCCGCCCGCCCCGCTACCGCGTGGTCGCCAACACGGCCCGCGTCACGGCGGTGCAGCGCGCCGCCGCCCGGAAGCACGGCTGCGCCTTCTGGGACTGGCAGGCCGCGATGGGCGGCCCCGGGGCGATGCTCGCCTGGCGCCACGCCGCGCCGCCGCTCGCCAACCCCGATCTCATTCACCTTAGCACGGCCGGATATGAGCGCTCCGCACGCCTCTTTGCGGATGCGCTCGCGGACGCCGCGGGGATCCCGCCTTTTCCCATCCCGTGACCCGGACGCCGCGTTACGGCCGGGACATGACGCGGCGCGGTCAGACGGGTCTCGGAGCGGTGGCGGGCGCGGCCCTGTGCGCGCTCGCCGCGTGCGGCCCCCGCCTCAGCGACGACCCGGAAGACTTCGTCGGCACGGCAGATCTCCGCATCGGCACGCTCTGCAGCACCGCGTCCGCGGCCCCGGGCGGCGAGGTCTGGGTCAAGCACCTCGTCCTCCGCGGCCCCGGGGTCACGGTCGACTGGGCCAGCGCCCGCCTCGACGCGGGCGGCGCCGAGGTGCTCCGGCGCAGCGCCGGCCGCGAGTTCCCCACCGAAGACGGCGGCGCCCGCCGCTTCGAAACCACGTGGTTCCGCATCCCCGCCGGGGCGGGCTCCACCGTGCGTCTCGGTGCCACCACCCTCGCGTTCACGCGCGCCGACACCACGCCCGGCACCCAATCCAGCGCGGTCTGCACCGTCCAGGTCCGCTGAGGCGCGCGGGCCGAGGGTCGGGGGCGCCTGCCGGCCGGGGGCCGGCACCGCGTGCGGCCGGGGGGTCGCGGCGGGGCCGCTCCGTGCGG
>JBEIVK010000543.1:0-3263 GCA_040373935.1 Alphaproteobacteria bacterium | reverse complement strand
GGCAGGCCCAGCCTGACTTCGGGGGAGGCGCCCGAAGCAAAGGGCACAAGCCGACATAGCTCAGCGGTAGAGCAACGGACTGTTAATCCGTTGGTCACAGGTTCGAATCCTGTTGTCGGCGCCATTCCGGTATAGCTCAGTCGGTAGAGCACCGGCTTCGAAAGTCCTTCGAAGCCGGAGGTCATAGGTTCGAGTCCTGTTGCCGGAGCCGTATTGAAACCAGGCGTGGTGCACGCCCTTCCTGGCAAGTTTATGGGACGGTAGCTCAGTTGGTCAGAGCACCTGGCTCATAACCAGAGGGTCGTGGGTTCAAGGCCCGCCCGTCCTACCCTTCCGATGAAAAAGTGAATGGGCAAGGGGTCCAAGGTGCCCCGTTCCGGGGTATAGGTGAACGTCAAGGGGGCATAGCTCAGTTGGGAGAGCACCTGCTTTGCACGCAGGGGGTCATCGGTTCGATCCCGATCGTCTCCACCAGAGGGTCTTCGGTGTGATGGTGGGCGCCCAAGCGGCGCCCATTTTGATTTTTGGGCGCCACAAAGCCGTCCAATGCCGCGCGGAGTCTGGCGAGCGGGCCCGGTCGGCCGCTCAGGGCGGGCGGGTGGCGGGCAGCTCCCACACGCACAGGCGCTTCCAGTCTGCAGCGGGCGCGCGGGGCGGGGATTGGGTGGCCATGGCGAGGCGAATGCGGCCCTCGCCTGCGGCGGCGACCGCCAGGTCCCCGTGGTTTCGGCTGCCGAGCGCGAGGGCGACGGGGGGCGGCCCGTCCAGGAAGACGCGCACGACCGGGTCCAGCTGCGTCGGATCCGCGGCGACGACGAACAGCGAGCGCCCGTCGGGAGCCCAGGCTGGGCCATGGGTGTCGGGCCGCACCCCGGAGAGCAAGGTGCGCAGCCGGCCGTCGGGCGTCCGGACGATGAGGTCCACCCGCGGAGACGCGGCCTCGTCCGAATAGAACGCGATGTGATGGCCGTCCGGCGCCCAGCGCGGCCGGGTTTGGTCTCCCGGGCGGTCGACGAGCAGCGCAGGCGCGGCGCCCGGGGTGGGGAGCCAGCCGATGTCGGCGCCGGCCTCGCCCCGCGAGGTGAAGACAGCCGCCCCGTCGGCGCGAAGGGATGGGTCCCACTCCGACCGGGCGTCGGTGCGGGTCATCGCCTGCGGCGTGGCGCCGGGGGTTGTCCACGCGAGCCGGTAGAGGTCTCCGCCGCCCGAGCGTGCGCTGCTCCACCAGAGCCAGGCGCCGTCTGGGGAGACGGTGGGAGAGAGGTCCGCCCCGCGGGCGGCGGCGACGGGCGCGGCGAACCCCTGGACCCGAACATCGAGGTCCAGGCCGGGACCGTCGCTGGCGACGAAGGCCGGCCCGCTGCGGCCCGTCGGGTCGAAGGCCACATCGAAGCTGCTCCCACCGCGGGCAACCGTGAACCCGAGCGCGCCTGGCTGGGGGCTGCGGGCGGCCACGAGCGGCCGGGCGGCGCCGTCTGCGCTGCGCAGCCAGGCCTGGAGGGTCTTCTGGGCATGGTCGTTGGCCACCCACGCGAGCGCCCCGGCCGGGCCCCCAGGCGGGCGCCTCGGCGTGCGCGGCGACAGCGGCGCTGCACCATGCCGGTGGCGGGAGCGGGGTGGGCACACGGTCCTCAGAGCGGGATGCGGAGGGTGGGGCCAAAACGCAGAGACGAGCCGTCGGGAGACCAGCGTAGCCCGAGCTGGAGGGCCGGGCCTGGGCGCGCGGCGTCGCCCCCCGGCGCATGGCGAACGAGGAGCGCGACGCCGCCTTCGGGGTGCCATCCGCCGCCGTTGTGGCCGAGGCCCGCGAGGAGGACGAGGCCCGGCGCCAGCGGCCGCCGCGGGTGGGTGTCGCAGCCAAGCCGACCCAGTGTTGCGAAGCTGAACTTCAGGTCGGAAAGTTGGCCGCTGGTCTCAATCGCCCGGCCCAGGCCTGCGTCGACCTGTCCGCCGGCGGCACACGCGCCGTGGCGCCAGCTCGCGGCGATCTGGCCGCCCGGACCTGGCACTGCAAGCCGCCCGCTCCCGAGCACCACGCTCAAGGCTGGCTCCACCTCCCAGCCCGGCTGCCGGCTCCCGGCCGCCCGCACGACGCGCGTGCGACCGGCCTCCACGACCTGGGGGACGCCGTCGATGGTCCATTGCCCGGCGGGGGCGAGCACGGCGCGCGGGGACGGCCCGGACGCCGCGAGCCGCGCGACGGCGGCGTCTCGAATGGCCAGCAGGGCCGGATCTGCGCCGGTGAGGGTGACCTCCGCGGACGAGCCGCAGGGGGCGGGGGCGCAGCGCAGCGCGAGGGTGCCAAGCTGGGCCCGCATCCAGTCGAGGCGCAGCGCTGCTGAGGCCGCCGCGTCGGCATCCCCCGCCAGCGCCGCCGCATCCGCGGCGTGGGCCCAGGCGGCGGGATCGGCGCGGTGCAGCGCGATGTCGGCGGCGAGTGCCTGCACGGCGGCGTCCTCTGCGCCGGCCGGCGTGCGGAGCGACGGCTCGAGCGCCTCCCAGGCTTGGTCCCAGAAGCCCCGGGACGCCGCATGGCGCGCCTGGTCCAGCGCGTAGGAGTCCCCAGCCGCCGCCCGCCCCACGAGCCCGCACGCCAGCCCCAGCGCCGCGACGGCGCGCGCGCCGGGCCTCACGCGGGGCCCGGGAGGCCGTCTTGGCCGATGTGCCAACGCACCGCGCCGAGCCACGCGCCCACCCGTGGGTCGTGGCTCGCCACCACAAGCGCGCCTTCGGGGCCCACCGCGGCGTCGAGCGCGCGCACCGTGTGGGCGGCCCAGGGCGGGTCAAGCCCGGCGGTCGGCTCGTCGGCGAGCAGGACCTTCGGCCGCATGGCGCAGACGCGCAAGGCGGCGAGGCGCCGCCGCTCACCCCCGGAGAGCGCGCCGGCGAGCGCCTCCGCGCGCGCGGCGAGCCCCCACTGCCCGAGCAACGGGAGGGCGTCCGACCGCGGCACGCCGGCCCGCGCTGCGAGGCGCAGCGTCTCTTCGACGGCGGCGCGCACGCGCTGGAACGGTGGGCAGAGGGCGGCGGGATCTTGGGGGAGCAGCTGCACGATGCGCGGGTCTGGCGAAAGGGCCCAACGCGGCGCGTCCGCACGCGGCCCGGGGATCCCCGCGAGCGCGTGTATCCAGGAGGTCTTGCCGCGGCCGCTGGGGGCGTCGAGCCAAACCCGAGCGCCCGGCGGGAGCGTGAGCGGCCCGGATCCGGGCGAGGGGGGGGCGGCGGGTCGGGGCCGCCCGGCTGGGGGCGCGGGCAGCAGCGCG
>JBEIVK010000079.1:0-10635 GCA_040373935.1 Alphaproteobacteria bacterium | reverse complement strand
TTCAGCGCCTCGAGGCCGCCGCGCGCGCCACCCGGCCCGCCGGCGTGGCCTGGGTCGTGGTCGACCCCTCGGGCGCCGAGCTCAGCGCCGGCCGCCTGGCCGAGATCGCCCGCGACGACGAGCTGTCTGCGCGGTTGGAGCGCGAGCGCCGCAGCGGCGAGCGCGCGCGGAAGGCCTTGCTCTTCGGCGGGCTCGGGCTGGTGGCGCTCTCGCCGCTGCCGCTGCTCGGAATGGAGTCGGGCGATGTGCAGGCCAATCAAAACCTGGCCTTCACAACGGCCTTCCTCGCGGTGAGCGGCGGCGCGGTGGCGGCGACATCCCCGGCGGCCCGGCGCGGGGTGCTGGTACGGCAGGCCCACCCGGCGCTCTACACGACCGCCGGAGACGCGGAGGAGATCCTCTCCGCTTGGAACAACCGGCCGCGGCCGGCGCCGGTCGAGGCTGCTCCCGCACCGGAAGCGCCCGCGGCTGCGCCTGCTGAGCCCGCACCGGAAGCGCCCGCGGCTGCGACGGCACCGCCCGCTCCCGCGCCGGCCGAGCCTGCTCCTGCGCCCGCCGCTCCTGCAACCGCCGCTCCTGCGCCCGCCGCTCCCGCGCCGGCACCGCCCGCTCCCGCGCCCCCCTCGCCTGCCCCCGATGGCCCTGGGAGGGCCCCATCCGCCCCGCCTCCGTAATCGCCCTCGTCGCCTGTGCCGTCCTCGGTTCCGGCCGGGCTGCCGCGTCCGGCGCCTCGGCCGACATCGAGTTGGTCCGCCCCACCTTTTCGGCTGGCGCCCTGCCGGGCGTGGACAGCCCGCTGCTCGAAGACGCCGGGACGGTGCGCGCGGGCGGGTTTTTCCAGCTCCAGCGGGACCCTCTCATCCTGTGGGAGGGCAACACCGAGCTCGGCGCCGTGGTCGCGCGCAAGGCCGTGCTGCATGTCGGCGCCGCCTTCGAAGTGAACAAGGTCCTGGGCCTGCGCGCGGTGGTGCCCGGCGCGGTGCAGTGGGGCACCGAGGTCCCGGATCTCAGCCGTGACGGTCCCGTTCTGGGAGACGCCTCTGTCGGCATGCGGCTGCGCTTCGTGCGGCGCGATGCCCTGCAGGCGGCGGTTCGCGGGGACCTGTTCCTCCCGACCGCGACCCGCCTCGCCTGGATGGGCGAAAACCTCCCGCGCGGCCAGTTCGGCGCGGTGGTGCTCGGCCGCCTCGGCGCGTTCGACCTCCTCGGCGACTACGGGCTGCAGTTCCGCACGGCCATCCCCACGGCGGAGAGCTTCGTGCTCGGCACGGAGCTGCTCGCCTCGCATGGCCTGCGCTACCACGTCTGGCGGGACCGTGTGGCCCTCGGCCTGTCCACGGTCAACCGCGTGGGGCTCGAAGACGGCGGTGGGCGCGGCGCCGAGAGCCCCTTCGAGCTCCTGTCGTCCGTCCAGCTCCAGCCCACCCCGTCGCTCACGTGGGACCTCGGCCTCGGCAAGGGCCTCGGTGACGGGTACGGCACCACCGAGCTGCGCGTCTTCGCGGGCGCGACCTGGGTCCACCGCCGACCGCCCCCCGAGCCCCTCCCCCGCGTCGCCATCCGCGAGGTCCCGCCCGAGGTGCCGCCGCCGGTGGAGGTGCCGCCGCCAGAGCCGCCGCCCGAGGAATGGAAGCCCCAAGAGCTGGCGCGCGTCACCGGCGAGCGCATCGTCATCCGCGAGCCCATCGAGTTCGAGTTCGCCACCTCTCGGATCCTCGAGCAATCGCTGCCCACGCTGCGCTACGTCGCCAGCCTGCTCAACGAGAACCCTCTCATCGCGCACGTGGTCATCGAAGGGCACGCCTCCGAGGAAGGCACCTTCATCTACAACTACGACCTGAGCATCCTGCGCTCGCGGGCGATCTGGGAGGAGCTCATCAAGGCTGGCACGCACCCGGACCGCATCTCCTACCGCGGCATGGGCGAGGTCGTGCCGCGCACGGCCGGAAGCGACGAGGCCGCCCTCGCCGGCAACCGGCGGGTCGAGTTCCACATCGTCCGCCAGTACGAGCCCGGCGACACGCCGCTGCCCTTGCGGCCGGCCCCGCGGTTCCCCTGGTCGGGAGACCCCGCGCCGGCGGTCTTCCCGCCGCCGCCGCCGCCGGCCCCGGTGACGGCGCCGCCGCCCCTCCCAGCCGGGAAGGTCCGCACCGGCACCTTCGACGACGACCTCGACGACGCCGCGCCGGCCCCGCCGCCGGCCGCTCCCCCGACGGAGGCTCCGTGAGCACCCTCGCCGCCTCTCTGCTGGTCTCGTTGCTCGCGGGGGCCGCCGGGCCTGCGCGCGCGCAAGACGGCTGCTTCAACGACCTGCGCCAAGACCTGAACTGCAACCTCATCGACGTCACCCGCGAGCGCCCCGTCGACCTGACCGACCCGCTCTGCCTCTCGCAGACCGACAGCTCCGGGAACCCCTGGCCCAACGCCGACTACTACTACGACTATTGGTCGTACGGGTGCCTGCTGCCGGTGGCAGACCTGGACGAGGACGGCGACGGGCTCGGCGCGGGCGACATGCAATATCCCGAGGAGGCGATGTACCCGGACATCCGGGCGTCCTTGGCCTGCGACAACTGCCCGGACATTCCGAACATCGACCAAGCGGACCTCGACTGCGACAACGTGGGGGACCCCTGCGACAACTGCGTCGACATCCCGAACAACAACCAGGCGAACCAAGACACCGACCCTCTCGGCGACGCCTGCGACAACTGCACCTTCGTCGACAACCCGGACCAGCTGGACATCGACACCGACGCGCTGGGCGACGCCTGCGACAACTGCCCGGACCGCTTCAACCCATCCCAGGCGGACGCCGACGGGGACCGCATCGGTGACACCTGCGACAACTGCCCGGTCACCTCGAACATCGCACAGGACGACCGCGACGGCGACACCATCGGCGATGTCTGTGACAACTGCCCCGACGCCCTGAACCCGGACCAAGCCGACGGAGACGGCGACGCGTGGGGCAATGCGTGCGACAACTGCCCCTTTGACTTCAACCAGGACCAGCTCGACACCGACGGGGACGGTGTCGGTGACGCCTGTGACGTCTGCCCCGCCGTCTCGGAAGAGGAGCAGCTCGACGCCGACGCCGACGGCATCGGGGACGCCTGCGACAACTGCCCGCTGTCGAACAACCCGTTCCAGGCCGACGACGACGCCGATGGCAGTGGGAACGCCTGCGACCTCTGCCCCGGCATTACGGCCTACGACCGCCTGGACAGCGACGGCGACGGCCGCGGCGACGTGTGTGACAACTGCCCCACCGCAGCCAACGCGGACCAATCCGACGAAGACCTCGACGGCGTGGGCGACACCTGCGACCGAGACCCCTACGTCCTCGGCGGTGGAAGCCGCTGCGGCGCCGCCTCGGCCGCGCCGGCCGCCGCCTTGGCCCTCGGCGCCGCGGTCCTCGCGGCCTGGCGCCGGCGGCCCCGCGGGGGGCGGGCCGTCTCGACCCGCCGCCCCTGAGGACCGCTGCTCAGAACTCGGAGTTCCGGCGCTCGTGGAAGTCGGCGCCCGGATGCCGGGAGCGGTCCAGCGCCTTCTCCTTGTGGCGCTTCACGCCGCGCTCCATCTTCTCCATCACCGCGTCCACCACCGCGTAGGCGCCCTCGCTGGTCTCGCGGGTCGTGAACGGCTCTTCGCCGCCCCCCGACACCACGAGGTCCGCCACGAAGTGGTCCTTCTGATGGGTGAGCACGAGATGCGCGTGGATGGGCTCGCGCAGGTGGCGCGCCACGTGGTTGATCTTCTTCTCGGCGCGCTGGGCCAGGGTCTCGCTCGGGTCGCAGTTGCGCCAGGTGATGTCGAGCCGCATTCCGCCTCCTCAGAAGAGAGCGCCCGCGATGGCGCCCACCTCGGTCAAAATAGGTTCTTTCGTTGCGTCGATTGCAGGATCCCGAGCGCCTCCCGGTACTTTGCGACCGTGCGGCGGGCGATCTGGATCCCCTCGGTGGACAAGAGCTTCGCGATGTCTCCGTCCGAAAGCGGCTTCTTTGGGTCTTCGTCGGCGATGATCTTTCGCATGCGCTGCTTCACCGCCTGGGCCGCGAGGTCTTCGCCGCTCGTGCGCTGAATCGCCGCGTTGAAGAAGTACTTGAGCTCAAAGATGCCGTGTGGGGTCTTCACGTATTTGTTGGTCGTGACGCGCGAGACCGTCGACTCGCTCAAGGCCGCGTCGTCTGCCACCTCCCGGAGCACCATGGGCAAAAGCGCCTCGGGACCGTGCTCGAAGAAGTCCTGCTGGCGCTCGATGATGGCGTTCATCACCTTGTGGATGGTGCGCTGGCGCTTAAAGATCGACCGAATCAGAAAGTCCGCGCTTTCCAGGCGCTCTTTGATATAGGCCTTGTCTTCGCGCCGCGCGGTGCCATCCTGCAAGATCTGCTTGTGGAAGGTGCTGATGCGCAGCCGCGGCAGGCCATCCTCGTTTTGGAGGATCTGCCACACGCCGCCCTTTTTCACGACCTCGATGTCGGGCGTGATGTAGGGATTGGGCGGAAGCGCAAACTTGCGCCCGGGCAACGGGTCCAAGGTGCGGAGCATCTTGTGGTACTCGACGACGTCTTCCACGTCCATGTCCATCGCTCGGGAGATGGCCGCGTAGTTGCGGGACTCCAACTCTCTCAAGTGAACGCGGATGAGCTCGTCGATGAAGGGGTCTTCGGGAAAAGCGAGACGCGCCTGGACGGCGAGGCACTCCTCCAGGCTGCGCGCCCCGCAGCCCGGCGGGTCCATGTGCAAGACGAGGTCGTGGGCGCCCTCCGCGTCGTCGAGCTCCGCCTCGGCCTCGCGCGCGACGTCCGGCAGGTCGAGACCGACCAGGTAACCGCGCTCATCGATGTTCTGGATGATGACGACCGCGGCACGGCGCTCGGCGTCCGTGCAGTGCTGCAGGCCGAGCTGGGAGAGCAGCTCCTCCGCGAGCGAGGGCGGGGCGGTCAAGGTTTGGTCGATGGTGGGAAGGTCGTCCATGTCGGGGCCGCTGGCGCCCGCGCCCCGCTCGGACGGCGCCTGGTCCAGCTGCTCGATCACCTTCTCCCAGTCGACCTCCCCGCGGCCATCGCCGTCCGGGCCCGCGTTCTGCTGTTCGGACACATCGCGGGCGAGCGACTCGGCGGCGCTGCGCAAGGCTTCGGACATTCCCTCCTCGCCCGGCTCATGCGCCGGCGCCTCTTCCAACGCCGGGTTCTCCGCCAACTCCCGCTCGACCTCCGCCACAAGCTCCTGCTGACTCAGCTGCAGCAGCTTGATGGCCTGCTGCATGGACTGCGTGAGGACGAGCTGTTGCTGTTGCTTCAGGCTCTGCTGGAGGTGGAGACCCATGCCCTTCCTGGCGCGTCGGCGCCCTGCTGGCAGTATACGGCACAGGCCACCCCCGCGCCGGCGACTTCTCCCTACTCACCGGCCGAGCCGCGAAAAGCCCCGCCGAGATACCGCTCGACCACGCGCGCGTTCGACAGGATCTCCCCAGGCTTTCCCCGCGCAAGAACGACGCCGCCGTCGAGGACGCAGACGTCGT
This sequence comes from Alphaproteobacteria bacterium, assembly GCA_040373935.1. Classification (GTDB taxonomy): domain Bacteria; phylum Myxococcota_A; class UBA796; order UBA796; family UBA2385; genus JBEIVK01. The sequence continues at coordinate 5,105 of JBEIVK010000079.1, read as the reverse complement.
CGCAGAGGGGGAGCGCGTCCCGCACGGCATGATCCGTGAGGAGGATCCCGAGGCCGCCCGCCCGCAACGCGCGGAGCCGCTCGGCGAGATCATCGATGGCGACGGGATCCACCCCGCTGAACGGCTCGTCCAGCAGCAGCACCCGCGGGCGCCCGAGCAGCGCGCGCGCCAGCTCCAGGCGGCGGCGTTCGCCCCCGGAGAGCGCGGCGGCCGGGGCGGCGGCCCGTGCGCGCAAGCCGGCGGCGTCGAGGGCGGCGTCCACGCGGGCGTCCCCGCCGGGCTCGCGGTCGGCGACGAGGCGGAGGTTGTCGCGCACGGACAGCCGCCGCAACACCGAGGGCCCTTGCGGCAGGTAGCCAAGGCCGGCCTGCACCCGCTGCCAGAGGGGCGCGTCGCCGAGGTCCTGGCCGTCGAGGCGCACGACGCCAGCCGCCCGCGGGACGAGGCCCGCGATGGCGTGAAAGGCCGAGGACTTCCCCGCGCCGTTCGGCCCGAGCAGACCGACCACCCGCCCGGGGGCGACGTCGAGATCGAGCCCGGCGACGACGCGGCGCCCCCCGCGCTCCACGACGAGGCCCTTGACCGACAAGCCGTGCGCCGTCACGGCCCCTCCCCGACCGCGGGGCAGTCGCCGCACACGGCGCCCTCGGGCAGCCGCACGACCAAAACCTCGCCGCGCTGCTCCACTTCCCCGACGCGCCACCACGCCCCGCCCCGCAGGGTCACCGCCTCCGCCCCCCGCTCCCACGCGGCGCGCTGTGCCCCGCCGTCGCGCCCCGGGCCGCTCACCCGCACGCCGCCCTCGGCGCGCAGCGTCCCCAGAACGCCGCCCGGCCCGACGCGCGCCTCCAGCGCCCCCGCCTCCACCCGCACGCGTTCCTGCTCCGCGACGACGCCGCCCCGGGCCTCCCATCCCGTGGCGCCCAGCGTCACCCGACCGGACCGGAGCGCCCAGGCCCCGCTCCCCGCCGCCTCCACGACCGCCTCCACGACCCGGGCCTCGACCCCACCCTCCGGCCCCATCACCACCTCAGCGGCGCGCCCGCGCAGCCCGGGGCCGGAGAACTCCACGCCGTCGAGCGCCACGCCAGGCGGGACCGCTGCGCCGGTGGGCGCGGCGGCGCAGGCTGCACCCAGCACCGCACCGGCGAGCGAACCCCGCATCAGCGCTGCGCGCGCGCATCCACCGCCGCGCGGACGAACGCGACGAAGAGCGGGTGCGGCGCCAGCGGCCGGCTCTTGAACTCGGGGTGGAACTGGCACGCCACGAAGTATGGGTGCGCGGGAAGCTCCACCATCTCCGCGAGCCGACCGTCCGGGCTCCGGCCGCTGACGCGCAGCCCGCCCGCCTCGAGGGCCGCGAAGCGCTCGGGGTGGACCTCGTACCGGTGGCGATGCCGCTCCTGGATCTGCGTCGCCTCGTAGATGCGCGCGGCTTGGGAGCTGGCTTCGAGCACGCAGGGCCAGGACCCGAGGCGCATCGTGCCGCCCAACGTGCTGACCTGGCGCTGCTCGTCCATCAACTCGATGAAAATCTGGGAGCCGTGAGGGTCAAACTCGCGGGAGTGTGCGGTCGGCAGGCCGAGCACATGCCGGGCGAACTCCACGACCGCGAGCTGCATGCCGAGGCAGATCCCGAAGAAGGGCACGTTCTTTTCGCGGGCGTAGCGGATGGCGGCGATCTTGCCCTCCACCCCGCGCTCCCCGAAGCCGCCGGGCACGAGGATGGCGTCCAGGCCGTCGAGCAGAGCGCCCGGGTCCGCCGGATCCACGGCTTCGCTGTTCACAAAGACCAGCTTCACCCGAACATCGTTCGCGACGCCTCCGTGCGCCAGCGCCTCATTTAAGGACTTGTACGTGTCCGTGAGATGCACGTACTTGCCGACCACCCCGATCCGCACCTCCGTCCGCAGGGCGTCCCAGCGGGCGATGAGCTCCGTCCACGGCTCCATGCGGGCCGCGCCCGTCCACATGTTCAGGCGCTCGACGATGCGCTGGTCGAGCCCCTGCTCCCGGAAGACAAGGGGCAACCGATAGATGTTGTCGACGTCGGGCGCGCTGATGACCGACTCCGGCGGCAAGTTGCAGAACAGGCCGATCTTCTCGCGGATGTCCTTGGCGAGCACCCGGTCCGCGCGGCACAACAGGATGTCGGGCTGAATGCCGATCTGCAGCAGCTCCTTCACCGAGTGCTGCGTGGGCTTCGTCTTCAGCTCCCCCGCCGTCGTGATGTACGGCACCAGGGTGAGGTGGATGTAGAGCACGTTCTCGGGGCCCGCATCCGCCCGGAACTGGCGGATCGCCTCGAGAAAGGGCAAGGACTCGATGTCGCCGACCGTGCCGCCGACTTCGACGATCGCCACATCGGCGCCGGCCGTGCCCTCCCGGATGAGCCGCTTGATCTCATCGGTGATGTGCGGGATGACCTGGACCGTCCGCCCCTGGTTGGCGCCCCGGCGCTCGGCCTCGATGACGTTCAGATACACCCGCCCCGTCGTGAAATTGCTGGTCCGCCCCACGTCGGCGCGCGGGGACAGGAACCGCTCGTAGTGCCCGAGGTCGAGGTCCGTCTCTGCGCCATCGTCGGTGACAAACACCTCGCCGTGCTGAAACGGCGACATCGTGCCCGGATCCACGTTGATGTACGGATCCATCTTGACCATGCGGACCACGAGCCCGCGCGCTTCGAGCAAGGCGCCGATGGCCGCAGCCGAGAGGCCCTTGCCGAGCGAGGAGAGCACGCCCCCAGTGACGAACAGGAACTTCTGCGGATGGCGACGCTGGCTCATGGATTCTCCAGAGGCCCGACCCGCGCGCGGGCCCGCGCGAGGTCGGCCGGGGTGTCGATGGAAAGCGGAACGTGGCCTGCCGGCACCGCGCGGTACGCAGCCCCCGCATGAAACAAGCGGAGCTGCTCCAAGCGCTGGGCCAGCTCCTCGGCGTGCGGGGCCGCGCCCGCGAACGCGGCCAGGGCCGCGCGGCGATACGCGTAGAGCCCGACATGCAGGCGCACGGGGCCTGACGCCCACCCGCGCCGCGAGAAGCCGCGCACCCAGCCGTCTGGGTCCACCGCGATTTTCACGCGGTCCTCGGCGTCGATGTCCCCGGCATCGCCCGGAGCCCACGCGGTGCCGACGGCCGCTTGCGGATGGGCCGCCGCCTCCACGACCGATGCGAGCAGACCGGGCAGCACGAAGGGCTCGTCGGCTTGCAGGTTCAGGATGATCTCGGCCGGATCTCCCAACTGCCGCAGCGCGTGGGCCACGCGGTCCGTCCCCGAGGGCAGCCCCGGCGGCGTGTCCACCACCTCAACGCCCGCCCCCCGGCACCACGCCGTGATCTCGGCGTCCCCACTCGCCACCACCACGCGGCCGAGCCGCGCACAGGCCTGCGCATGCGCGACGACATGCCCCAACACCGGCTGGCCCCCGAGCGGCGCCAGCACCTTCCCGGGCAGCCGGGTGCTGCCGAGGCGGGCGGGGATGATCGCGATGGCGCGCGGCGACACGGGCAACCGTCCAAAAGCGAAGGAGGCGCCGCGCCGGACAAGCCGCGCAGGCGCCTCCCAGGGTGGGCCGAAGGCTCAGCGCTTGCTGAACTGGAAGCGGCGACGGGCGCCAGCGCGGCCGTACTTCTTGCGCTCGACTTCGCGGGCGTCGCGGGTGAGCAGGCCGACAGACTTGAGCGTGGGCCGGTACGCCGGGTTCAGCTCGATGAGCGCGCGGCTGATGCCGAGACGCACCGCGCCGGCCTGACCCGCCTTGCCGCCGCCGGAGACGTTGACGTAGATGTCATAGCCGTCGGTGGCGCCGGTGAGAACGAGCGGCTGCCGGATGACCAGCTTCAAGCTCTCGCGCTCGAAGTACTCGTCCAGGCTGCGGTCGTTGACGGTGATGCGGCCCTTGCCGGGACGCAGGAAGACGCGAGCGGTGGACGTCTTGCGACGGCCGGTGCCGTAGAACTGGGTAATGGCCATGGGCGACTCAGACGTGCGCGGGGAAGGGCTGGGGCTGCTGGGCGACGTGGGGGTGCTGCGGGCCGGCGTAGACCTTCAGCTTCGACACCACGGTGCGCGACAGGCGGTTCTTGGGGAGTATGCCCTTCACCGCGATGGTGAGGACGCGGTCCGGGTGGGAGGCGAGAAGCTCGCGCGCGCTGCGAGACTTCATGCCGCCGGGGTGGCCGGAGTAGTTGTAGTAGTGCTTCTGGTCCAGCTTGTTGCCGGTGAGCACGACCTTCTCCACGTTGGTGACGATGACGAAGTCACCGCAATCGACGTGAGGGGTGAACGTGGGCTTGTGCTTGCCGCGGAGGACCGTGGCAATGCGCGTGGCGAGGCGGCCAAGCGTCTGGCCCTCGGCGTCGATGACGAACCAGTCCCGCTGGACGTCGGCGGGGCGGGCGATGGTGGAGCTCATGGAAGCGACTCGGGGGAAGGGCCCGCACCGGGAGGCACGGACAGACGACGGATGGAGGCGGAAACCGCGCGCCCGTAGCGCGCAAGGGCCACGGCGTCAAGGCCGCGGCTCACCAGGCGAGCCGTCACGGAGACGGCGCTTCCCAGCGTTCGCGACCGCGCCTGTAACGCAGCCGGTGCAGCGCGGCCAGCCCCGGATCCGCCATCGCCAGCGCGAGCCACTCCCGCTCCCGCTCGCCCTCGGTCGTCGCCGGGTCGCACAGGCGCAGAAGAACATCGAGCGAGGCGTCTTGGCCGGTGGGCACAAGGGGCCCATCCGCCGCCCCCTCCACCACACACCGCAGCCGCGCCGCAGCCGGGCCCGCGCCCGGAACCGGCCCGCTCCGCGCCAGCGCCCGCGCCCACAGCGCCGCCACGGGATCCGCGCCCGCGTCCTCGCCCACCAACGCGGCCCGCAGCGCCGCATCCGGCCCGCTGGCCGGCGGCCACTCCGGCCCGACGAGCGCGTCCAGCGGGAGGAAGCGATCCACATCGTCTCGCCGAAGCGCGACGGAGGCGGGCTCCAGCCTGCGGAGATGCGCCCAGCCCGCCCCCGGGGCCTGGCCCTCCATCAGTCCCACCCGCAGCCGCAGCGCCGGCAACAGGCCCGGCGCGGCGGCGTCCAGAAGGTCCAGCTCGGCCAGCGCGC
>JBEIVK010000115.1:0-9188 GCA_040373935.1 Alphaproteobacteria bacterium | reverse complement strand
GCTCTTCCGCTGTGCGGCGGGGCCGGGCCGGCCGGGGCCGGCACGGAGCGGCAGCGCCGCGACCGCGGAGGGGGCCCGGTGCCCGGCCGCGGGCCGGGCAGGCGCCCCGATGGACCGCTGAGCCGAAGGTTACAGCGAATCGGGGAGGGTGAGGCCGCCGGTGCCGACCAGCGCTTCGAGCGCGGGGATGGACTTGGGGATGGCGGCGCTGAGGACCTCGGGCGGGCCGTCGTGGATCGCGACGTCGTCCTCGATGCGGATGCCGCCGAAGCCGACCCAGGATTGGGCGCGGGCGAAGTCGACCTTGCCGGCGAAGCGCTCGCGCAGGGTGGGGTCGCGGAGGATGGCGGGCACGACGTAGAAGCCGGGCTCGATGGTGACGACGTGGCCGGGCGCGAGGTCGAGGTCCAGGCGGAGGTAGCCGGTGCCGAACTGGGGGCTGCGGGCGCGGCCGGGGGCGTAGGCCGCGCGGTCCCCCGAAGGCCTCCATGTCGTGCACGTCGAGGCCGAGCAGGTGGCCGACGCCGTGCGGGAAAAAGACGGCGTGGGCGCCGTCTTCGACGAGGGTGTCGACGTCGCCGTGGACGAGCGCCTCGTCCTTGAGCCAGCGGGTGAGCACGCGCGCCGCGGCGAGGTGGACGTCGCGGTAGCGGGTGCCGGGGCGGCAGATCGCGATGGCGGCCTCCTGGGCCTCCAGCACGGCCTGGTAGGCGGCGGCCTGCTGCGCGGAGAAGCGGCCGCTGACCGGCCAGGTGCGCGTGACGTCCGAGGCGTAGCCGCTCGGGCCCTCGGCGCCGCCGTCGAGCAGCAGGAGCTGGCCGTCCTCCAGCGGGTTGCCGTGGCCGTGGTTGTGCAGGACCTCGCCGCGGACGGTGACGATGCTGTGGTAGGCCGTGGTGTGGCCGAAGGCGGCGCAGGTGGCGTCGAAGAGGGCGGCCACCTGCGCCTCGGTGCGGCCCGGGCGGGTGGCGGCCATCGCGGCGCGGTGGGCGGCGGCCGTGACCCGCGCGGTGGCGCGCATCTCGTCCAGCTCTTCGGGGCCGAGGTGGCGGCGCAGGGCGACGATGGCGTCCACCAGGGCATCGGCGCCCGGGAGGCGGCCGTACTCGAGCAGCGCGCCCGTGAGGCGGCGCGCGAGGTCGGTGCGGCGCTCGTCGGGCACGGCGAGGGTGAGGAGGCGGCCGCGGTGCGGGGCGGCGTCGTCGGCCAGGGCGCGGACGGGCTTCACGGCGTCGACGCCGAGCTGGGCGCCGATGTCCGCGAGGCTGGGGACCTCGCCGTGCCAGAGCGCGTCGTCCGCCGCGGGCTCGGGGAGGTACAGGGTGGCCACGCCGTCGACGAGGAGCAGGGCCGCGTTTTCGGCGGTGCAGCCCGTAAAGTAGAGGAAGTTGCTGTCCTGGCGGAAGGGGAGGGTATTGGCCAGGAAGTTGCGCGGCCGCGGCCCGTTGCCGACGAGCAGCACGGGGGCTTGGACCTGGGCCGCGAGGGCGGCCCGGCGCGCAGCGAAGACACGCGCGGCGATCATGCGGGGGCTCCGAGGAGGGCGCGGCGGGTGGTGAGCGATTGCAGCGTGAGGCCGTGGGCCGCGAGGGCCTCGGCGGCGCCTTCTTCGCGGTCCACGACGACGATGCACTGCACGACGTCCAGGCCCTCGGCCCGGGCGCGCTCGACCGCGCGCACCAGCGAGCCGCCCGTCGTCGCGGTGTCCTCGACGATGCAGACCTTTGCGCCATTGGGAAGGTTGGCTCGGCCTTCGACGCAGAGCTGGAGGCCGTGGCCCTTGGGCTCTTTGCGGACCATGAAGCCGTGCACGGGGCGGCCGGCCAGCCCGGAGAGCGCGGCCACGGCGCCGGCGATCGGGTCGGCCCCTGTGACGGGCCCGCCCACGCCCACGACATCGGGGCGCAGCAGCGCGAGCACGCCCAGGGCGACCAGCCGCGCACCCTCGGCGTGGAGGGTCGTTTGCCGGGCGTCGACGTAGAAGTCGCTCTCGCGGCCGGAGGCGAGGATGACGCGCTCCCGGCGCACGGAGCGCTCGAGCAGGAGCGCGAGGAGCCGAGCCGGGTCGTAGGGGGGGAGCATGGTCAGCCCAGGTCGATCGTGTTGAGCCAAGCGACGAGGTCGGCGAGCACGCGCGCCTTCTCGGGCTCGTTGAAGAGCTCGTGGTACAGGCCCGGGTAGACGGCCGTCTGCACCGCCCCCCCCCAAGACTTGGCGAGCGCGAGGCCGGCCTCGTGGTCGCAGATGCCGTCCTTGTCGGAGACCATCATGCGCAGCGGGATGCGCATCGCGGGCGCCGCGGCCTTCACGCGGGCCTGGGCGGCGAGCATCTCGGTGCCCCAGCGCGGCGTGATGGTGTTGAAGACCAGGGGATCGGCCTCGTAGGCCCGCACGACCTCGGCGTCTCGCGAGATGAGGCGCGGGTCCATCTCGTTGCGGAGGGGCAGGGAGGGCAGCAGCCGCGTGAGCACCCGCGCGGCGGCGAGCTTGACCTTGGGCGGCGGGAACGCGGTGCCCAGCAGCGGGTTGCTGAGCGCCACGGCGCGGCAGGCGGGCTGCAGGCCGGTGCGCACGGCGTCCAGGGCGACGAGCCCGCCCATGCTGTGCGCGACAAGCACGAAGGGGCGGCCGATCTGCGCGGCGGCGGCGGCGACGTCCTCGGTGTAGCGGGACCAGCGCTCGACGTGGCCGCGGCGCCCGCCGCTCTGGCCGTGGCCGCGCAGCTCGACGAAGGTGACCCGCCAGCCGGCCTGGACCAGCGCCTCGGCGACATGCCCGTAGCGCCCGACGTGCTCGGCCAGGCCGTGCACGAGGAGGACGTCGCGGTCGGCGCCGCCCCAGCGCGCCCCGCGAAGAGGCGTGCCGTCGGCCGAGGAGAAGTGCAGGGGCGTCATCATGCGCGGGCTCCTGGCCGTCCGCCGCTCAGAGCAGGGCGGTGGACAGCCACGGAAGCACCGTAATCACCAACAGCGAGAAGAGCATGATGAACAGGAACGGAATGACCGATCGAATCACCTCGACGATGGGCCGGTTGAACACCGTGCTGGCGACGAAGAGGTTGATCCCCATCGGCGGCGTCAGGTAGCCAATCTCCAGGTTGACGATGAAGATGATGCCGAAGTGCACGGGGTCGATGCCGAAGGATGCGGCGATGGGCGCGAGCAGAGGCGCAACGATGAGGATGGCCGACATGATCTCCATCACGCAGCCGAGCGCGAGGAGGAAGAGGTTGGCCAGCAGCAGGAACAGCCACTTGTCCTTGATGTAGGTGCCGAGCCAGGCCGCCGCGTTCTGCGGGATGTACTGCTCGGACAGGAACTTGTTGAAGCTCATCGCCAGCACGATGATGAGGAAGAGCGTCCCCATCATGACGCCGCTCTCGGCCAGGACCCCGGGGAGCTTGCGCAGCTTGAGCTCGCGGTGGATGACCAGCTCCACGAACAGCGCGTAGACGACGCCGACCGCCGCTGCCTCGGTGACCGTGAACTTGAGCGGCCCCAGCACGCCGTAGATGCCGCCCAGGATGAGCACGGGCAGCAGCAGCGCGGGGACGCTTTTCGCCAGCTCGCGCCCGAGGTTGGCGAGGTAGCCGCCTTCGAGCACCGGCTCGACGATCTGGATGTCTTTGCGGGAGGGGCGCGTCGCGTAGAGCGTGTAGAGCGCCAGCATCGAGGCGATGAACAGCCCGGGCAGCACCCCGGCGAGGAAGAGGTCGTTGGGGGAAACCGGGGTCTGCGGGGTCGACACCATGATCGCGTAGACGATCATCGGGACAGACGGCGGGATGATGATTCCGAGCGAGCCAGCGCTGGCGAGCACGCCGTTCGCGTACGCGACCGGGTAGCGCTCCTTCATGAGCATCGGGAACATGATGCTGCCGACCGCGATGACCGTCACCGGGGAGGACCCGGAGATCGCAGCGAAGATCACGCAGGCGAAGACCGTCGCGAGGCCGAGCCCGCCGGGGGTGCGGCCCATCAGCGCGCGCGCCACGGCGACGAGGCGGGCGGCGATGCTCCCGCTCGTCATGATGTTTCCAGCCAGCACGAAGAACGGGATGGAGAGCAGCTCCTCCTTCTTGACCGCCTCGTACATGTCCTTGGCGACGGTGTAGCCGGAGAAGTCCTGGATGAGCGTGACGCAGGCCAGCGAGGCCGTGCCGATGCCGAGGAAGAGCGGGGCACCCGTGAGCAGCAGCAGGAAGGAGCCGAGCCCAATGAGCGGCCCGGTGGACCAGTCCAGCGCGATGCCGAGGCCAATGAGAACGCCTGGCATCAAGCCGGCGAAGACGAGGTCTCGCTCGCCGCGGCCCGTGGTCTCGGCGAGGAAGGTGGGGGCCGGCGGGGTGCCCTCGGCCAGCTCCGGGCGGCGCCCGAAGGCGACCCCGAGGAAGCGCAAGGCCATGAGCAGGAAGCTGAGCGGGATGACGGCTTGGGCCATCCACATCGGGAACTCTTGGCCGGCGCTCGACCCAGCGAGCAGCTCTTCCGCGCTGCCGCCGGCGTCCGGGGCGCCCGCCTCTCCGGCCGCCCCGCCGTCGCCCCCGAAGACCAGCGCGTCCAGCTCGGCGTCCAGCCCGGACAGCTCCGTCTTGCGGGCGGCGATGGCCGCGTCGTTCGTGAGCAGGGGCGACCACTGGTAGTAAGCGTCGCCCGTGGGAGCGACCGGGTTCCAGCGCGTGCCGATGAGGGCGAGCCCGGTCGCGAGCAAGGCCGCCGCGCCGACCGCCGTGGCCGCGCCCCGCACGACGGGGCGCGTGGGCAGGTGCCACACGCGCGCGACGACCGCCAGCACCGCGAGGCCCCCACCGATGACCCCGGCCTGCGCCGCGCCCTCGGCGAACAGCAGCCCGGCCACGGCGTTGAGCGGCGGCACCAGCCAGTCCCAGAGCGGCAGGGCGTCCTGGCCCGTACCGTTCAGCAGGCTCTCCTCCATGAGGTCCGTGGCGTAGCCGGCGAACATCCAGCAGAAGCCGGCGGTGACCAGCGCCGTGAAGCGCTTGAGCAGCCCGGCCGCGGCGGGAGAGAGCAGGCGGTCGCTCAGGTCCACCGCGAGGTGCTTGCGCTCGCGGACGGCCAGCGAGGCGCCGAGGAAGCCCACCCACACCATCAGCACGACGGCCATGCTCGGGCCGCCTTGGATGTCCACGTCGAAGAACGGGACCTCCCGCCGCAGGTAGTCCGCGAAGCTCAGCGCCGTCATGAGCAGCAGCGCCAACGCGATGAAGCCCTTCTCCAGGCGCTCCAACAGCGCGTCCAGGGCCTCCAGCGCCCCCCGCACCAACACCAGAAGCGCCGTGACGCCGAGGATCAGGTAAAACGCGAGGGACTGCAGCGGGCCGTCGCGCAGCGCGCGCCAGGCGCCCCGCACCGCGCCGCGGGCCCCCTCCACAGCCGCTTCAAAGGCGTCAAAACAGCGAACGAGCAGGCTGTACACGGGACCCCCGGCGCGCGGGCGGACGGTGGAGAGCGTTCAGGGATGCTTGGCGATGGTGTCTTTGGTGGCCTTGTAGAGCGGGGCCAGCGCCGGGTTCTTCGCCAGGAACGCCTTGTGCACCGGGAGCGTCGCCTTCTGGAAGGCGGCCTTCTGCTCGGCCGTCGGCGTGACCACGGTCTTGCCCATGCTGCGGATCGTGTCCAGCAGCTCCTTCTCAAGGGCCCGGACGGCCGTGCGCCCGCGCGCGGCCTCGCCGGCGGAGTCCTTGAGCAGCAGGGGCTTCAGGTCTGCCGGCACGCCGTCGATGAACTTCTTGGAGTACACCACGGCCGCGGGCTGGTAGATGTGCTGGGTGAGCGTGTAGTGCGTGATGGGCTGCACGAGGCCGCCCGCGAGCGAGAACAGCGGCGAGTTGTCGTAGCCGTCCACGATGCCGGTGTTGAGGGCGGGCAGCACCTCCGTCGTCGGCTTCGGGACCGCCTGCACGCCCAGCGCCTTCCACATGTCCAGGTGGACCGGCGACTCCTGCGAGCGCATCTTGTACTTCTTCACGTCTTCGAGGGTGGCCGCCGGGCCGCCCTTGGTGCCCATGTTCCGCCAGCCGTTCTCGGCCCAGGCGTAGAACGTGATGCCCTTGGTGGCGAGGGCGTCCGTCACTGGCTTGGTGAGGACGCCGTCCAGCACGGCGTCTGCCTGCTTGGTGTTGCTGAACAGGTATGGCAGCTCCGGCAGCAGCAGCACCGGCACGTCCAGCGCCTCCCCGATGGCCCCCGTCGAGAAGCCGCCGCCCTGCAGCCGCTCCCCGCGGACCACGTCCTGCATCATCTCGACCTCGGCGCCGAGCGAGCCGCCGAGGAAGAGCTTGAACTTGACGCGCCCGGCGGACTCCTTCTCCACGCGCGACTTGATGGACTTCAGCTGGTCCGACCACGGCGTGCCGTCCGGGGCCATCGTGCCGAAGTTGATGACGACCTGCGATTGGGCTTCGCTCGTGCGCTCGGGCACGAGGAGGGTGAGGGCGGCGGCGGCGGCCAGCACGCCGAGGAGGCGGTTGCGCATGGAAACTCCGAAAGAAGGGCAGGGGACGCCGGGACAACCCGCGGGGCGCCGCCGCCGTTCCGCGGCGAGGCCCGGCGGTGGCGCGCGGCTACCGGAACAGCTCGTCAGCCTGGGCGAGCAGCTCCTTGGCCTTCGCCTGCTCGGCCTGCATCTCCGGGGCGATCTCCGGGATCTTCGCGGCATCCGCCGCGATGACCTCGTTGAGCAGGGACTCGTAGCTCGGGCGGTCCTGCTTCTTGACGGACCAGTTCTCGGCCATCAGCACCTTGGTCCCCAGATCGTCCGGCGCCATGGCGATCGACTTGTCGAAGTGCTCCTTCGACTTGTTCAGGTCTTGGCCGGCGAAGGACGGGATGGCCGCGTAGTACGCGCCCCAGTAGCGGTCCGCCGCCCCGTGGAAGTAGTCGGGCTGCAGCTCGGCCACTTTGGCGATGTAGGCCTTCACCGTGGGGAGGTTTTTCAGGGACTTGCTGATACCGTTGAGCTTCGACCACTTGCCCAGGGCCGTCGCCGTCCAGTAGAGGCAGGGCACGTCGTCCTTGGTGGCCACGCGGGCGGCCGTCTCGTCCGTCTCGTTGCCCTTGGACAGGAGGGCCGTGTAGTCGGCGTTGAGCTGGACGCACTTCTGGCCCCAGTCCATCGCCGTCTGCCAGGTGGCGAGCTTCGTGTCCTTCTCGGACTCGTGGGCGTCGCCGAGGAAGTAGTAGCCGCGCGTGAGGCGCACGAGCACCTCGCGGTCTTGCGGGGCGGCGGCGTGGAGCTGCGCGTAGCGGGTGAGGGCAGCCTGCAGCTGCGCCTTGTCGCCGCGCTGCTCCCAGGCGGCGTCGGCCTCGGCGCGAAGGCCGGCGGCGGCGTCGGCGGCAGGAGCGGCGGCGGCGGCCGCCACGGGCGGCGCCTCCTTCGGGCCACAGGCGAGGGCGAACGCAATCGACGGGATCCAGCAGCGGTTCACGGGGCCTCCGGACAGAGCGGTGGCCAGGGTATACAGACCGAGTCGCAGCGTGTCAACGCCGGGCGCGCTTGCATCCGGCAGAAACCGGTGCCCAACGGCCTTGCCGGGCAGCGCGCCGCCGGGCTACGACGGCCCGCCCGCGCACCGGCGTTCGGGGGGCCGGTGGTCCCCGATGCTCACGGCCGACATCCCGCTCGCCCTCACCTTCGACGACGTCCTCCTTCTGCCGGCCCGCTCAGCCGTGCTGCCCTCAGAGGTCGACGTCCGCACCCACCTCGGCCGCGGCGTCTGGCTCGGCATCCCGCTGCTCTCCGCGGCGATGGACACCGTCACCGAGTCGGCCACGGCCATCGCCATGGCCCGCGACGGCGGGCTCGGCATCCTGCACAAAAACATGAGCATCGACGCCCAGGCCCGCGAGGTCAGTCGCGTCAAGAAGGCCATGACGGGCGTCGTCTCCGACCCGGTGACCCTCCATCCGGGCCAGACGCTGCGCGAGGCCCGCGCCGTCATGCGCGAGGCCGGCGTCTCCGGCTTGCCTGTCGTCCGCGGTGCCGCGCTGGTCGGCATCCTCACCGATCGCGACCTCCGCTTCGAGCGCAACCCGGACCGCCCGGTCTCCGAGGTGATGACCGGCGGGTCCGACCTCGTGACCTGCCCGCCCGGCACTGACCTCGAGGCCGCCAAGGATCTCCTCCAGGCCCACAAGATCGAAAAGCTCCTCGTCGTGGACGACGCCGGGCACCTTCGCGGCCTCATCACCTTCAAGGACCTCCAAGCCGCCGCGCGTCACCCCAACGCCGCGCGCGACGCCGCCGGCCGCCTGCGCTGCGGGGCCGCCGTTGGCGTCGGTGCAGACCGCGTGGCCCGCGCCGCGGCCCTCGTCGCCGCCGGAGTCGATGTCCTCTGCGTCGACACCGCGCATGGCCACAGCGAAGGCGTGCTGCGCGCCGCCGAAGACCTCCGCGCCCGCTTCCCCGAGGTCCTGCTCGTCGTCGGCAACGTCGCCACCGCCGAGGCGACCCGGGACTGCATCCGCGCGGGCGCAGACGTCGTGAAGGTCGGCATTGGCCCTGGCAGTATCTGCACCACCCGCGTCGTCGCTGGCGTGGGCGTGCCCCAGCTCACCGCCGTCGCCGCCTGCGCGGAGGCCGCGCACGCCGAAGGCCGCACGATCATCGCCGACGGCGGCGTCAAGTACAGCGGTGACGTCGCGAAGGCCATCGCCGCCGGCGCAGACGCCGTCATGGTCGGCAGCCTGCTCGCCGGCACCGAAGAGGCGCCCGGCGAGGTCGTGCTCTACCAGGGGCGCTCGTACAAGGTCTACCGCGGCATGGGCTCCGTCGAGGCCATGCAGCAGGGGTCCTCAGACCGTTACTTCCAAGAGGGCGGGGAGGGGGCCGAGAACAAGCGCAAGCTCGTCCCCGAGGGCATCGTCGGCCGCGTCCCCGCGCGCGGCCCCGTCGCCGAGACCATCTACCAGCTCGTCGGCGGCCTCAAGGCCTCCATGGGCTACACCGGCTCCCCCACCCTGCCCGCGATGCAGGCCGGCGCCCGCTTCGTCCGCATCACCCCGGCCGGCCTGCGCGAAAGCCACGTTCACGACGTCATCATCACGCATGAGGCGCCCAACTACCGCGCCGATTGACCGCGGCCCCGGCCGGGCGGGTTGGGGGCGCCTGCCGGCCTGCGGCCGGCACCGGGTGCGGCCGGCGGGTCGCGGCGTCGCCGCTCCGTGCGG
>JBEIVK010000616.1:0-2859 GCA_040373935.1 Alphaproteobacteria bacterium | reverse complement strand
TGGCCGGGCCCGGGGCCGGTTGCGCCCTGGCCAGCGCGGCCGGGGGTGGCCGCAGGGCTGGCCTTCGGGCTCGGCGAGCGCTGGGGGCCGGCGGTGCCCCTGCCGCCCGGGCTCGCGGGGGATGCAGCGGCCGAAGCTGCGTGGGTGCAGGGCGCGTCGCTCGCGTGGTGGCCGCCCCCCGGCGCAACCGGGATGGGGGCGTTGCGGGGGAAACCGTCGGTTTCCCCTGCCTCCCGATGAAAGTCCTCAGTGGCTTCCGTCGAACCCGGCGGGGGCACCGAGATCTGCCGGGGTGAGCAGCCCCGCCCAGTAGGGGACGGACGCGCCGGCGAACAGCAGCACGTAGACGGCAACCCAGAAGAGGTGGTGCCAGCGCGGCGCCGCCGGGGTCGCGTGCGGGGGCAGCGGCCGACGGGTGAAGAAGAGGTGGTCCGCGACCAGCGCGAGGGCCGCGCCAAAGAGCGCGTCTGCGGCCCAGTGCTGCCCGAGAGCCATCGTGCTCCACGTGACGACCGCAGCGGTGCCATAGAGGAGCCGACCGACGAGGCGGTCGTGGCGGGCGACGAGGGCGGCTGCGAGCACGCTCTCGGCGACATGCATGCTCGGGAAGCAGTTGGTGGGCGGATCGATGAAGCGCGTGAGGGCGAGGCCCCACGAGCCGAGATCCGTCACGGGGACGGGGCTTCGCGGGACGGTCACAGGGAACACGAGCCAAAAGGGCAGGCCACACGCGATCAGGAAGGCGTAGGCGCCGGCCGCGCGCCGGAGCACGCGGCGGTCTTGGATGACGACGAGGGGGGCGAGCACCTGCGGGAAGAGCCAGAGGTAGGCGAGGCTCGCCCAGGGCGTGAAGGGCACCACATCGAGCGGGGTGGCGAGGGTGTAGAGCGGCCGCCCGCTGCTGGCCATCCAGATGCCGGTCCCGCTGTAGACGGCATAGAGCAGGACGACCAGGGCGCCGCCGACCCGCAGGCGGTCCTGATGGGTGATGGGGACGATGTCCATGCCGAAAGTGTCCCACCGATGCCGCGCGATGCGGCCCGCGTCCGCGCGTGAGCGAAGCCTCACAGCCATTTTTGTGTTGGCCATCACCGCTGGTCCGCGAGGCGCGCAGGCGCAAGTCAACACGGAGCGCTTCCGGCCAGCCCGCGGCGAGGACGGCTGGTCCGGCTTGGCCGATGGGCGCCTCGCCTTGCGCGCCGGCAACGCCGCCCTGCTGGACACGACGGCCACCCTGAGCGGCCGGGCGGACCGCGGGCACTTCATGTCGTGGACGCTGGTCCAAGGCCGCTTCGCGAGCACCCGTCCGGGCGATGCCGCGCCGGGGCGCCCGCTCTGGGACCGGGAGGGCTGGGTGGCGGCCAACGCCCTGCTGCACCAGCGGGTCGGCGTGTCGGTGGCGCCGCGCTGGGACATCGAGGCCTTCGGTCAGGCGCAGCGCGACGAGATCCTGCTGCTGCGGCGGCGTGTGCTCGTCGGGGCCGGGCCGCGGATGGCGGTGGTCGACGGGGCCGCGGGCAGCGTGCACGCAGGCCTCGCCGGGATGGCGGAGTCGGAGGTGCTGTTCGCGGACGCCGTCGCCGCGGACGAGCCGCTGGTGGTGCGCGCGCCCCGCGCCTCGGCGAGCCTGACGGGGGCCCTGCGCCTCGGCGCGCACACCAAGGCCACCACGACGGCCTACGTCCAGCCTCGCCTCGACGCGCCGCGCGACTTCCGCGTCCTCGTCGAGAGCGGCCTGCAGGTGAACGTGAACACCTCGCTGGCGCTCACCGTCGCGCTCACGTTGCGCCACGACAGCGCGCCGCCCGCCCTGGCCGGCGGCGGTGCGCTCCGCCCCACCGACCTCCAGCTCGACCAGGGGCTCACGCTGCGCTTTTGACCCGTCAGTCCCGCTCGGGGCCGATGCCGTGCAGGGCGCGAACGAGCCGCGTGTGCTCCTCCCACTCGGGCCAGCCCGAGAGCTCCACGCCGTCGGGGCTGGCCTCGACGACGCCGAGGGCCGGCGGATCCCCGGGCGCACACACGCGCGCCGGCGTGAGGCGTACGCCCGGAACCTGCGCGGGCAGGCCGTCTTCCAAGGCCTTGAAGGACCGGCGGGCGGAGCCGGGCTCCCCGCCCGGCAGGGCGTCGAGCCGCGAGATGCCCTCGGTGACCCGCAGGAACACCCGCGGCCCGTGGAGGTCCAGAACGCCGATGCGGCGCTCCGCCGCGACCTTGACCTCCCGCCCCCGCCCGCGCCCGCCGTCCGGGCCCGCGCGGAAGCGGCGCAGGACGATCTCCCCGGCGACGGCCAGCTCGACGCCGTGCAGGTGGGCGCCCCAGCGGGCGGGGAACTCCTGACCGGGATCCCCCAGCCACGCGGCGTCGGCCGTCAGCTCCAAGGCGCCGCCCGGCGCCCACGCGAGCACGGCGCGCGGCGGTGCGACCTCGGCCAAGGCGGCCCGCGCGACCACGCGCGCGGCGACGCCGAGGGTCTCGCGCACTTTTCCGGCGCGGGACTCGAGGGCGACGGGGTCTTCCCCCCGCAGGGCCACGCGCGGGAAGCGGGCCAGCGCGAGCTGCCGCGCCGTCGCGTTGTCGACCCCGAGGGCCAAGGCGATGCCGCCGGCGAGGAAGGCGTCCCCGCGGCCATCCAGGACGAGCACATGCCCCGCGCGGGGCGACGGGGCGACGGCGACGAGCGACGGGGCCCCGCTGGGAGGGGAGGCCTCGGCGCGGGGCGCACGGGCCGCGGGGAGGCCCACCGCGTCGACCAAGGCCCGGACAGCGGCGAGCTCGGCCGTGAGGCGGGCGCGGTCGCCGTCCCGGTGGGCGGCCCGCGCAGCGTGCGCGAGGTCGACCAGGCGGTCCAGCTGCGCG
>JBEIVK010000939.1:0-1670 GCA_040373935.1 Alphaproteobacteria bacterium | reverse complement strand
GATGCCGGGGCGCGCACGCGCCAAGCTCTGGATGAAGCCATCGTCTCCGCAGTTGATGCGCTGACCCCTTCGATTGCGAGTGCGTGGACCCGCAACTGCGGCTATCGAAATCTACTCGGATGATCATGGCTGTCAGAACGCCACGCTGCGCCCGCACCACTCGCCGCTGACCGTGCTCGTCGCGCCGTCTTCGCCGCGGTCTGTCACGGCGAGGGCGCACGACGCGTCCACTGCTTCGCCCCCGGCGTCGCCCACGGCCTCCAGCGGGTCTGCCGTGGCGCCCAGCGCCTTGTAGCCGGTGCTGCGGAAGCTGCCGGACCAGCCGACGATCCCGGTGAACGCCAGATTGTAGCCGGTGCCGCTGTTGGCGCAGCCGGCCATGTCGAACACGAGATCGATGACGGCGCTGTCGGTCTCGGCGGTGGTGCCGGTGATGTGCACGGTGCCGCCGAGGGGGCATTCCGCCGAGGCGTCCTGGCCGCCCGTGGGGCGCCCGATGAGGTTCTGGTCGTACAGAAAGACCAGGGTGTCGAGCACCCCGTAGACCACGGAGGCGTCGGGGGAGGACTCCTCGCCCTCCACGCACGCCACGAGCACGGACAACACAGGAAGGGCGCGGCGCATGGACGACCTCGGGCTTGGATGCACCCTCCGGTAATCGCCGTGGGGTGGCCGGGGCCGCCGTCTCGGCCCGTTCCTGACGCCCGTCAGCGGCCCGCCCGACCGGAGGCTGCTGGGTCGCTTCAGACCGACTGGAGGCGCGGCTCGCCGTGCCCATCCCAGGAGGCAAACCCACGCGGGCTGCCGGCACGCAGGCGCTCGGAGAGCGTGGGGAGGCTGATCTGCCGAAGCAGGAGCTTGGTCTTGGGGGTGGGCCGGAGGCCCGTCTGCCACGCGTGGTCGTGACCGTGAATCACGCTGGCGAACCGGTGGGGCTGCAGCAGGCGCTTCTCGAGGCGCGTGCGCTCGCGTTGCGGGCCGTGCTCGCCGTCGCCCCACAGCCCGACGTGGGTGACGAGGTGCAAGGCGTCTCCGGCGCGGGCCGCGGTGCGGAGCACCCCATTCGCCCACGCGAGCTGCTCGCTCGCGATCCGCCGGGGCTTGAGCGCGTGCGCGTGGACGCTCCGCAAGGCGACGAACACGTGCCGGCCGCTGCGGACCACCACGTCGGCGTCGTCGTGAGCGACCACATTCGACTGGCGCAGGAGGGGCGCGAAGACATGCTCGCGGTACAGCGCCCGGGCATCCTGGTTGGCCCCCAGGTAGTCTGCCTTCCAGCGCCCGTAATCATGGTTGCCGGGGGTGCAGACCACCGTGACCCCGCCGTCCATGACCCGCTGCAAGAACGCCCCGGCGGCCTCGAACTCCGCTGCGCGGTAGTTTTGGGTCAAATCGCCGGCGATGATGAGCAGGCGGTCGGAGTCGCGGGTGGCGGCGCGGTAGAGCGCGTCTGCCGCGACCTCGTTCATGTGGCCGAAGTGGAGGTCTGACGCGAGGATCATCGGGAGCCTCAATCGGGCGGGCGGCCCGGGTGTCCGGGGGCCGGCGCCCGTATCTTTGCGCGGAGGGCGATGCCACGGCGCCCGTGCCCCACCGGCGGGGCCACCGCGCCAGGGACCGGAGCCGGCGGCCCGCAGGGCCGGTGCGCAGCACGGAGCGGCCCCGCCGCG
>JBEIVK010000914.1:0-1716 GCA_040373935.1 Alphaproteobacteria bacterium | reverse complement strand
GGGGCGGCCCGCAGGGCCGGTGTGGCGCGCCGGGACGGTGCGCCGCACGGAGTGGCGGAGCCGCGACCCCCGGCCGCACGCGGTGCCGGGCGGCGCCCGGCAGGCGCCCAAGGCCCGGCGGCTCAGGTGGCGAGCAGGGCGACGATGCCGGGCGGGTAGCCGGGGACCTCGATGCGGAAGTCGGCGCGCTTGTTGACGGCGCGGATCATGCGCTTGACGTCGAGGGGGATGGACTCGGGATCTTCGTAGGTTTCGCCCACTTGGACCATGCCCTCGTAGGCCTCGTGGAAGTACTTGCTGAGGACGTTGTAGACCTCGCGGGTGTTGGCCCACACCCCTGCGTCGAACTTCCCGGCTTCGATCATGGGCTTGAGCTGGTGGGGCGGGAACAGGGAGAGGGCGCCGCCGAGGCCGGCGGTGAGGGGCAAGTCCATCGCGGCGAGGGCGACGGCGCGGCCCTTTTCGTCGACGTAGGTGGAGAGGGTGTAGCGGTCGCGTGCGCCGGTGGAGAGACGGCTGCCCGTGCCGACCTTGACCTCGCGGCCGAAGAGCCAGGTGAGCATGTGGGCGACTTCTTTGCTGTCGGGCGCGACAAAGACGCGTGCCATGGGGGCTCCCGGGGGAGGTCAGCGGGAGGGCTGAAGGTAGGGGCCGACGATGTCGCGGAAGACCTCGTCGGTGAAGGGCTTGCTGATGAGGAAGTTGGCGCCGGCCGCGCGGGCGCGCTCGCGCATCTCGGGGCTGCCCTGGGCGGTGATGAAGCCGAAGGGGATGCGCAGCTTGGCGGTGCGGACGGCGGTGAGGAGGGCCATGCCGTCGATGTCGGGCATGTTCCAGTCGGAGAGGATGATGTCGGGCATGCCCTCGCGCATCCGGAGGAGCGCCTCGCGGCCGTTGCCGGCCTCGACAATATCGTGCCCGTCGAAGCCGGCTTGACGGAGGGTGCGGCGGACGATCATCCGCATGGCGCTGCTGTCGTCGACGATGAGGATCTTCATGGGGACCTCAGAGAAGGGAGGGCCTCTACGGCCGGCCGGCGGCGACACTTGAGAGCTGCAGCCTGTTGAGCATCACGGCGGCCATGTGGTCGATGGAGACCACCTGATGGGCGAGCCGCGCCTCGACGACGGCGCGGGGCATCCCGTAGACGACCGAGCTCGCCTCGTCTTGGGCGAGGATGGTGCCGCCGGCGAGCCGGATGGCGCGGGCGCCGTCTTCGCCGTCCCGGCCCATGCCGGTGAGCACGGCGGCGAGGGTGCGTGGGCCGGTGGCCTCGGCCGCGGAGGTGAAGAGCACGTCGACCGCGGGGCGGCACGCGTGCAGCTTCGGGCCGTCCACGGTGAGCGCCTGGAGGCCGTTGCTGCGCTTGCGAACCACGAGATGGAGGTTGCCGGGGGCGATCCAGATGACGCCGGGCTCGACGGCGACGCCGTAGCTGGCCTCGCGCACGGTGTGGCCGGTGGAGGTGGAGAGGTGGTCGGCGAGGCGGGCGGTGAAGCCGGCGGGCATGTGCTGGACGATGACGACCGGGATGCCGAGGGGCCCAGGCAGGCCGGCGAGCAGCGTCTCGAGGGCCCCGGGGCCGCCGGTGCTGCTGCCGATGACGAGGAGGTCGAAGTGGGGGCTCGGGCCGGTGCCGCTGGTGCGTGCGGGCGGCGGGGCGGCGGCGGCGGACGGCGCGCGGGGCGCGGCGGGGAGGGGGCTCGGTGCCGGACG
>JBEIVK010000615.1:0-2869 GCA_040373935.1 Alphaproteobacteria bacterium | reverse complement strand
CGCCGGCGCACCCACGGCCAGTACACGCGCGCCCGCTCCGTCCAGTGGGCGTCCGGCGCCAGGGAGCGCGCGCCGCGCAGCTCCAGCGCTGCGATACCCGACGGCCCAGCCGCGCCCAGCAAAAACCCCGCCGCAGGCCAAAAGACCCACGGCAGGGTGATCATCCACGGGGGAAGGCCGAGACCCGCGAGCGGTTCCACAGCCCTCCGGCCCCGCCCCCAGCCTCAGCGGCCGAGGACCTCCTTCATCCGCCGCCCCATCTCGGCGGGGCTGCGCACGATGTGCACGCCCGCGCTCTCCATGGCCGCGTACTTGTCCTCAGCGCGGCCCTGACCGCCGCTGATGATGGCGCCCGCGTGGCCCATGCGGCGACCGGGGGGCGCCGTCGCGCCGGCGATGAAGCCGATGATCGGCTTCTTCATGTGGTCCTTCGCCCAAGCGCAGGCCTCTTCCTCGGCCGACCCGCCGATCTCGCCGATCATGATGACGGCGTCGGTGTCCGGGTCGTCGTTGAAGAGCCGCAGCGCGTCGGTGTGGTTGGTGCCGATGACCGGATCCCTGCCGATGCCGATGCAGGTGCTCTGGCCGAGGCCGACCGCCGAGAGCTGGCCCACGGCTTCGTAGGTGAGCGTGCCGGAGCGGCTCACGACGCCGATGCGACCCGGCGTGTGGATGTGCCCGGGCATGATGCCGATCTTGCACTGGCCGGGCGTGATGATGCCGGGGCAGTTGGGCCCGATGAGGCGCAGGTTGGCGCCCGCGGCGTTCTTGCCCTGCAGGTAGCGCCAGGCCCGCACCATGTCGTTGGCCGGGATGCCCTCGGTGATGCAGACGATGACGCCGATGCCGGCGTCGGCCGCCTCCATGATGGCGTCGGCCGCGAACGGAGGCGGAACGAAGATCATCGAGGCGTTGGCGCCGGTCGACTTCACGGCGTCGGCCACCGTGTCGAAGATCGGCACGCTGTCGTCAAAGAGCTGGCCGCCCTTGCCGGGCGTGACGCCGCCGACGACGTTCGTGCCGTAGGCCTTGCAGCCGCGGGTGTGGAAGGCGCCGGCGCTGCCGGTGATGCCCTGGGTGATGAGACGGGTATTGGAGTTGACGAGAACCGCCATGGAAACGTCCTCCTCAGCGACCCGACGCGGCAGCCACGACCTTTTCGGCCGCGTCCGCCAGCCCGTCGGCCGGGGTGATGGCGAGACCGGACTCGGCAAGCATCTTCTTGCCGAGCTCGACGTTCGTGCCCGCGAGGCGCACGACCAGCGGGACCGCGAGCCCCGTCTCCTTGACAGCAGCGATGACGCCCTCCGCGATGACATCGCAGCGCATGATCCCGCCGAAGATGTTCACGAGGATGGCCTTCACGGCCGGGTCCTTCGTGATGATCTGCAGCGCGGCCTT
Source organism: Alphaproteobacteria bacterium (assembly GCA_040373935.1). Classification (GTDB taxonomy): domain Bacteria; phylum Myxococcota_A; class UBA796; order UBA796; family UBA2385; genus JBEIVK01. Next base: position 1,468 of record JBEIVK010000615.1, on the reverse strand, counting down.
CACCTGGTCCTTGTTGGCGCCGCCGCCGACATCCAGGAAGTTCGCGGGCTCACCGCCGTAGAACTTGATGATGTCCATCGTCGCCATCGCCAAGCCGGCGCCGTTCACCATGCAGCCGATGGTGCCGTCGAGCTTGACGAAGTTGAGGTTGTAGGCGGCCGCCTCGACCTCAGCCGGGTCGTCCTCGCCGGAGTCGTACCAGGAGACGATCTCCTTCTGGCGGAAGGTGGCGTTGTCGTCGATGACCATCTTGGCGTCGAGCGCCACGACATCCCCCTCGGGGGTGACGACCAGCGGGTTGATCTCGAGCATGCTCGCGTCGGTGGCGAGGTACGCCTCGTAGAGCTTCTTGAAGAGCGCCACGGCCGGGCCGAAGCTCTTGCCGGTGAGGCCGAGCTTGAACGCCATCTCCCGGGCCTGCCAGTCGCCGAGGCCGGTGACCGGATCCGCCCAGACCTTCTGGATGGCTTCCGGGTGCTTCTCAGCGACCTCCTCGATCTCCGTGCCGCCCTCGGTGCTCGCCATGAGCACGAGGCGCGACTTCTGGCGATCCAGCAGGATGGCCGCGTAGAGCTCGCGGGCGATGGACGCGCCGGTGGTGATGAAGATGGTCTTGACCTTCACACCCTCGGCGCCCGTCTGCTTGGTGACGAGCGTATTGCCGAGCATGGTCTCGGCCGCGGCCTTCACGGCGTCGATGCTCTTGCACAGCTGCACGCCGCCCTTGCCGGGGACGTCCGCCGCGCCGGCGAGCACCGCCTCCAGGACCTCGGGGCCGACCACTTCCTTGAAGCGGCCCTTGCCACGGCCACCGGCGTGGACCTGGGCCTTGACGACCCAAAAGTTGCCGCCGAGCTCCGTGGCGACCGCCACGGCCTCATCGACGGTCTTCGCGGCCTTGCCCGGCGGCACCGGGACGCCGTGCCGGCGGAGGAGGTCCTTCGCCTGGTACTCGTGCAGCTTCATCGCTCGCCTCGACTGGGAGAGAGGGGAGGCCCGCAGGCCGGAAACGAAACGCCCCGCGCTGCGCGGGGCGGAGATCTCAGAGGTTTTCGATGAGGGCGTCGCCGAAGGCGCTGCACTTGAGCAGCGTCGCGCCGTCCATCAGGCGGTGGAAGTCGTAGGTGACGCGCTTCTGACCGATGGTGCGCGCCATCGACTGGAGCAGCGAGTCCGCCGCTTCGTTCCAGCCGAGCCGCCGGAACATCATCTCGCCCGACAGGATGACCGAGCTCGGGTTCACCTTGTCCTGGCCCGCGTACTTGGGCGCCGTGCCGTGGGTGGCCTCGAACACCGACTCGCCCGTGACGTAGTTGATGTTGGCGCCGGGCGCGATGCCGATGCCGCCCACCTGCGCGGCGAGCGCATCGGAGAGGTAGTCGCCGTTGAGGTTGAGGGTGGCGATGACCGAGTAGTCCTCGGGGCGCAGCAGCACCTGCTGGAGCATGGCGTCGGCGATGACGTCCTT
>JBEIVK010000009.1:0-20016 GCA_040373935.1 Alphaproteobacteria bacterium | reverse complement strand
TTGACGGATCGTCGGCGTCTGCGGCGGCCTCTTCGGGCTCCACCACCTCGATGTCCGAGGTGTCGTCGTCCACCACCGGCGCCACGCCGACGATGCGCTCCGTGAAGGTGCCGTCTTCGCTCTCCAGGCGCATCCAGCGCTTGCCCTGGCCGCCCCGGCCGATGACCCGCTCCTCCGGCGCGATGCGCACTTTGATGACGCGCCCGGTGTCTGTGAGCAGGAGCACGAGGTCTCCCGGCGTCGTCACCAGCCCGCCCACCACGGCGCCATTGCGCGGGGTGGCGCGGATGTTGCGGATGCCCTGCCCGCCGCGATTTTGCAGGCGGTAGTCCGCGAGGCGGGTGAGGGCGCCGTAGCCGTGTGCGGTGATTGTCAGAAGGAGGGCGTCGACCCCCGGATCCACCGCGAGGATCGCCGCGCAGGTGTCGCCGGCGTTGAGGTCGATGCCCCGGTTGCCGCGCGCGACCCGCCCCATGTGCCGAATGCCCCGGACCTCCTTGTCGCCCACCACCCGGTCGGTGCCGGGCAGGCGGATGGACCGCCCGCGCGAGGTGAGGATGAGGAGGTCTTGGTCCGAGTGCGCATGGATGACGGTGAGCAGCGTGTCGCCCTCGCCGCAGTCGTAGGCGCGCAGGCCGTTCGTCCGGATGTTTTGGTACTCCGCGAGGCGCGTGCGCTTGATGACGCCCCTCTGCGACAAGAAGACGAGGTCCGCGCCCTCGCGGGCCCAGTCGGACACGGGCAGGACCCCGGCCAGCGAGTCGCCGTCTTCGAGGGTGACGAGGTTGGCCAGGGCCGTGCCGATGGCGTCGCGCCCGGCCACGGGCACCTGCCACACCGGCACCTTGAAGACCCAGCCGTTGTGGGAAAAGACGAGCAGGTCTCCGTGCGTGTTGGCGACGAAGAGCGTGCGCGCGCTGTCTTCGGTGCGCGTGCGCATCCCGCGCTTGCCGACGCCGCCACGGCGCTGGGCCGTGTATTGGGCGGGGGCCGTGCGCTTGAGGTAGCCCGACATCGAGACGGTGATGATCTGGTCTTCGTCGGGGATGGTGTCCAGCACGCGGATCTCGCCGCGGTTCTCGACGAAGCGGGTGCGGCGGTCGTTGGCGAAGGTGTCGCGCACGGCCTGCAGCTCTTCGCGGATGACCTCGAGAAGGCGCAGCTCGCTCCCGAGCACCGCCTCGAGCCAGCCGATGCGCTCGCGCAGCGCGGCGGCCTCGACCTCCAGCTTTTGGCGCTCCATTCCGACCAGCCGCTGCAGACGCATCTCGAGGATGGCGCGGGCTTGCGGGTCCGAGAAGGAGAAGGGGTCGGACACCAGGGCGGTGTGGGCGGCCTCCGTGCTGTCCGAGGCGCGGATGGTGGCGATGATGGCGTCGATCAGGTCCAGGGCGCGGAGCAGGCCTTCGAGGATGTGCAGGCGCTCCTGCGCCTCGCGCAGCTCGTAGCGGCAGCGGCGGACGGTGACGTCGCGCCGGTGCTGAAGGAAGTGCTCCAGCATCTCCTTGAGGGTGAGCACCTGCGGCCGGTTGTGCACGATCGCCAGCAGGATGACGCCGAAGGTGCTCTGCAGCGCGGTGTGCTTGAAGAGCTGGTTGAGGATGACCTCCTTGTGGCCGTCCCGCTTGATCTCCACGACGACCCGCATCCCCTTGCGGTCTGACTCGTCGCGCAGGGCCGCGATGCCCTCGATGCGCCGCTCTTTCACGAGGTTGGCGATGTCCTCGACGAGGCGCGCCTTGTTGACCTGGAAGGGCAGCTCGTCGATGATGATGGCGTCGCGGCCGTTCGGCATCTCTTCGAAGAAGGCGTTGCCCCGCACCACCACGCGGCCACGGCCCGTGGCGTAGGCCTCGCGCACACCCTCGCGGCCGTAGATGTGCCCGGCCGTGGGGAAGTCGGGCCCCGGCACGATGCGCAGCAGCTCCTCCACGTCGATGGCGGGGTTGTGCGTGAGCGCGATGACGGCGTCGATGATCTCGCCCAGGTTGTGCGGCGGGATCTTGGTGGCCATGCCGACCGCGATGCCGTCCGAGCCGTTGACGAGCAGGTTGGGGAAGGTGGCCGGCAGCACCGCCGGCTCTTCGTGGGCCCCGTCGAAGTTGGGGACGAAGGGGACGGTGTCCTTGTCGATCTCTTGGTCAGAGACGAGGGCCTCGGCGAGCCGGGTGAGGCGGCACTCGGTGTAGCGGTAGGCGGCCGCCGGGTCCCCGTCGACCGAGCCGAAGTTGCCCTGGCCGTCCACCAGCGGGCTCCGCATGTTCCACGGCTGGGCCATGCGCACCAGCGCGTCGTACACCGCGCTGTCGCCGTGAGGATGGTACTTTTTGAGCACCTCGCCCACGACACCGGCGCACTTGCTGTAGCGCTTGTTGGCGCGCATGCCCTCGCGGAACATCGCGTAGAGGATGCGGCGGTGCACCGGCTTCAGGCCGTCGCGCACATCGGGCAGGGCGCGCCCGATGATGACCGACATGGAATAGTCGAGGTAAGAAGAGCGAAGCTCGTCTTCGATGTCGATGGGGACGGTGGGACGGGGGTCCACGGAGGCCTCGGGGCGCGGCGTCGGCAGCGGGACGCGCGCAAGCCTCGGTGTCTAACCCATTGGAGGCGCGCCGGCCCGTCTGCGCCCGGCGGGGCGGGCCCGCAAGGTGCCCAGCAGGCCGTCTCGGCGAAAACGCTCCAGCTCCGCCGCGAGCCGCGCGCCCCCGGCTCCCGAGTAGCGCCCGGCGGCCCGGAGGGGAGCGGCGCCGCCCGTGGCGATGCGCAAGGCGCCCGCGCGCAGGGGCAGCCCCGGCTCCCAGGCGATGCCCGTGATGGTGGCCCAGGGCAGGAAGGTGTCGGCCTCGGGGCCCCGCACCCACAGGCCGTCCACCGTGACGACGAGAGCGGGGCGCGTGCGCGTGAGGACCTGCAGCACGCCGACCATGCCGCCCACCGCGCCTCCCAGCGTGCCCGCGACCCCGAGGAGCCCGAAGCCCGCCCTCCAGTCCCGCGGCACGCGCCCGGTGCCGTCGAAGTAGGCGCCCAGGCAGATGACGCCGATGAGCAGCGCCACCGTCGCCAAGGCCCAGCGCAGCGCGGCCGGCCCCCACAGCGGCGGGGGATACACCGCCACCGTGCGGGCCGGGTCCGGGCCGCGGCTCAGGGAGCCTCGACCAGCGTGGCCACGTCGTCGGCGAGCGGGCCGACCGCGGACTTCAGCAGCTTCACGGGCGTGCGGGTGTGCTCGCTGCTCGCGAAGAACTCGCCGTCTGCGCCTTCCTGCTGCACCTTGACCGTGATGACCTTGCCCCGCGGCCCGGTGAGGACGAGGGAGAAGCGGTCTTCCAGGGCCGTGGGCAGCACCTCCGGGGTGGTGGTGCTCTTGAGCTTGAGCGCTTGGCCGACCCAGGTGTTGACCTGCTCGTCCGTCGTGTCTGGCGCGCTCGTGCGGGCCCACGCCGCCTTCGCGGCGTCGTCGGCGTTCTTTTGGAGGAGGTCCACCCGCGCGCCGCCCGGCCCGACGATGGCCAGACCGCTGATCTCGCTTTGGGCGAAGGGCCAGAGGTCGCGATCCGGCAGGCGTGTCCGGGCGAACTTCAGCGGACGCAGCGTCTCGTCGTCCACGAGGTAGAGCGTCCCGTCGCCTTCGTCGCGGGCGTAGCGGTCCCGCGTGCCGTAGACCTCGCCGCCCAGCGCGATGCGCGCGGTGCGGCCCTTGCGGGTGATCTCGAGGAACTCCGTCGGCGCGTCCAGCCCGATGGTGCCTGCCTTCGCGGCGTCCACGCCGTCAAGCTTGCGGAGCGCGAGCAGCGGGCTCATGGACTTCGCGAGGTCGTCTCCCGCGGTGCCGGCCTTGAAGACTTGGGTGGAGGTGACCTTCTCGACGACCGGCTCGGGCGGCGCCTCCGACGGCACGTCGGGCCCGCCCGGCACCGGGGGCGGCGGCGCGGACTTCTTTTCGTCCGTCTTGGTGTGCTCCACCCACCAGTAGGTGCCGAAGGCGTCCTCCTTGCGGGTGAGGGTGGCCGTCTCCTTGTCGGTGACGGTGAACACGATGCGCTCCAGGTCTTCGGCGTCGCCGTCGACCAGCACCACCTTTCCGTCCAGCTCCACCGGCGGCCCCGCCGTCCAGCGCACCCAGGCCCCGCCCAGGAGCGCGACCAGCAGGCCGCCGTAGATCGCGGCGCTCAGGCGATCGTTGCTCATTCGTCCCCCCGCTTGCGGCGCAAGCGCAGCCGCACCATTCCGAGTCCGAGCACCAGCGCCGGCAGACCAAAGGCCGTGCCGGTGAAGATCCACCCCTGGCCTTCCTTGGTGTGCTGGATCTTGACGTCCTCCTCGCTGTTGACGGTCCCTGCCGCGGCGTCGTCACGGCCGAGCCAGGCCAGGATGTCCAGCGTGTACTGGAAGTTGGCCTTGTTCGGGTCCACCACCAGCGCGAGGTCCGAGATGAAGGTCGCGTCCGACACGACCACCACGCGGAAGGACTGCTCCTCGCCCCCACCGGGCACCGGGCCGTCGGCCGCCATCGCGAGGTTCCACGTCTTGCGGGCCTCGGCGCCGTCGTCGAAGGCGTAGTCCCCGTCGAGGTCCTGCCAGGTGTCGGCGAGCGAGCGGATCGTCACGGTCGGCTTGACCGCGGCCCCGGGCAGCTCGTCGAGCGCCGCCGCACCGGCGAGGATGAGCACCAGTGCGTTGGCGTTGCGGGAGAGCGTCGTGACGGAGGCGTGCGTGCTGTACTTGTTCGTCACGATGTTGACGCGGTCCACGTCCTTCATCGTCGCGGGGACGAACTTGCTGTCGTTGGCCAGCGGCCCGGCGCCCGCCACGGCCACGCCCACCGGCGCGAGCAGGACGCTCAGGTCTGCACCGCCCGGCTCGGCGGCCACCATCAGGCTGCCGCCTTGCGCGCGGAAGCGGTCCAGCGCCGCCAGCTCCTCAGGCAGCAGGGGGCTCTTCGGGCCGAGCAGGAAGACGATGCTGGCGTCCTCGGGCACGCCCGCGGCGAGGCCAGTGGCGAGCGACAGCTCCTTGACCTTGTAGTTGAGCTGCTGGAGGATCTTCTTGAGCGTCGTCACCTTGTCCGGGAGCGACGCACCGGCCGCCCAGTCGAGCTCGCCATGGCCGGTGACGAAGTAGGCGGTCTTTTTGTCCCGCGCGATCTTGAAGAGCGCCTCACGCACCTCTTCGTCCAGCTTCTTCAGCTTGCGGCGGGCAGAGTCGAAGTCCTCTCCGATCTTCACCCGTTCGACCTGCTGGTCGTCCCCTTCGCCGCGCACGAGGGCGATGGTGCCGTTCTCGCGGACCTTCAGCTCCTTTGCCAGCTCCGGCTCCAGCGCGTGGTCCACGTAGGCCACCTCGAAGGTCGGGCCTGCCAGGTCGCCGAAGTAGGTCTTCAGCTCGTCGGTGACCTCGGAGGAGGACGGGAAGAACAGATAGGCCTTGATCGGCGCGGACAATCCCTGGACGAGCGCCACGGTGGACGTGCCGGGCCGCGCGGTCTTGAAGTAGCCGTAGTCCTCGCGGTGGTTGTACTCGGCGCCCAGGTAGTTGAGCGGGAAGAGCATCGCCAGGGCGAGCGCCAGCGACAAACCGCTCCAGAAGGCCTCTTGCACCCGGCGCGGCAAGATGAGGACCGGGTTTGCGGCCAGCGCGCGGTCCGCCCAGATCAGCGGCAGCGTGCCGCCGAGCCACAGCAGGGCCCACGCCGCGTTGACGATGACCTTGTACCGGCGCTCGGCGTCGTCTTCGGCGAAGGCCAGGGCGGAGACGACGGTGTCCGACCCGAGGCCGACCACCGCGAAGCCCGCCATCGCCACCGCGAAGGCCACCAGGACCGGCGTGTGCGCGCCGCGCTGGGCGGCGGGCGCCTCAGACCGCGCCCGCGCCGCGAGGCCAAAGCCCGCGAGCACGCAGAGCGCGCCCGCGGCGTCGAGCATGTAGCGGGTCGTGTCCACGCCGCCGATGACCCGCTCGCCGATGAGGACGATGGCGGAGCCCAGCAGGTGCAGCACGGCCGGGACACGCAGCCCGCCAAAGAGGATGAGGAAGCGGCCAAAGCCGCCGATGGACGCGTTGCGGGAGGCGCTCACTGCTGCCTCCGGGCCTGGAGCACGCGGGTGCTCAGAAGGAGAAACGCGAACACGATGGACCCGTAGTACACGAGGCTCTCGGTGTTGACCCGGCCGCGCATGAACGGCTGGAAGTGGCGGTCGAACAAGGCCGCGAAGGCCAGGATTTCAGAGACGGGCGGGCTCGTCACCCGCGCAAGCAGCCAGCCCAGCAGCATCGAGACGAGGAAGCTCGCCCCGAGGACCGCCGCGAAGAGCTGGTTGCGGGCGAGGGCCGAGCCGAAGGTGCCGATGGCCACCGTGGCCGCCCCGAGCGAGAGCAGACCGGCGTATCCGGCGCCGATCTGCGCCCAGCCGACCTTGCCGTTCACGAAGATGAGCGCCGGCATGTAGACCGTGCAGAGGGTGATGAGCACCAGGAAGCCGAAGGCCCCCAGGAACTTGCCCAGCACCACCTGCGCCTCGCTGATCGGCGCCGTCTCCAGCAGCACCAGCGTGCCCGCCTGGCGCTCCTCGGCGATGAGGCGCATCGTCAGCAGCAGCCCGGCGATCATCGTGGTGCCGGAGGAGTAGAAGAAGAAGTCCTCCAGCACCTCGGCCGAGTACCGCGGCGTCTCGGTGAGGGCGAAGGCGTTGAAGAGCAGGCCGTCGAGCAGCAGCACGACGGCGAGCACGACCCAGCCCCAGCGGGTGTTGAGGTAGGTGCCCAGCTCTCGCCGGGCCACGAGGAGGGTGGCGCTCATGCGGCGCCCCCGCGGGTCAGGCCCATGAAGATCTCCTCCAGCTCGTCTTGCGCGTCATCGAGCCGCCGGACGCCGATGCCGGCGCCCACGAGGCCCGCCACCAGGCCCTCGGCGCTCTGCCCGCCGCCGTCGGCCAGCTCCACCCGGGCCATCACGCGGCCGTCCGCCTCGGGGCCGACCTGCACGTCGCCCAGGCCTGTCTGCCCGCGGAAGAAGGCCGCGACCGCCGCGTGCGAGCCGACGAGCGTGAAGTGCAGGCGGGTGCCGACGCGGAAGCGTTGGGCCAGCTCGGCCTCCGTGCCGTCCGCCACCAAGCGCCCGTCCGCGAAGACGAGGATGCGACTGCAGGTCTGGCTGATCTCGGAGAGGATGTGGCTGCTCACCAGCACCGTGCAGTCGTGGCCCAGCGCCTTGATGACCTCGCGCATCTCCACGATTTGCACGGGGTCCAGGCCGGAGATCGGCTCGTCGAGGATGACGAGGGAGGGCTTGTGGATGATGGCGGAGGCGATGCCCACGCGCTTGCGGTAGCCGTGCGACAGCTCGTCGATCACCCGGTCTTCTTGGCCGCGGAGCTGGCAGCGGGCGATGACGTCGGGCAGCCGCGCCTCCACCTCGGCCGCCGGGACCCCGCGCAGGCGGCCGACGTAGCGCAGGAAGTCGGAGACCGTCATCTCGGTGTAGAGCGGCGGGGTCTCCGGCAGGAAGCCGATGCGCTTGCGGAAGGAGACCGGGGCGTCGGAGATGTCCACGCCGTCGACGCGCACGGTGCCGGCCGAGGGCGAGAGCAGCCCCGCGATGAGCTTGAGCGTCGTCGTCTTTCCGGCGCCGTTGAGGCCGAGAAAACCCACCACCTGGTGCTGGCCGATCGTGAAGCTCACGTCGTCCACGGCCCGGTGCGCGCCGTAGGTTCGGCTCAGGGACTGGACTTCGATCATGGACACCCCTGGGGCCGGCGGGCGCAGGCCCTGCCGGCGGCGGCGTTGCATAAACGCCGTCCGTGGGACGTCAAGGGGGGGCGGCTGGGCGACGGGGCCTCCAAACGCCGATCGGCCGCCCGGGAAGCCGCGTCTCGGCGTCCCCGACGACCGCAGCCCCCGGGCGCGGCCGTCGGCCCTCCCGCCTCGCGCCGGCGACCGCTTCGAAGGCTCCCCCGCCGACGCGGTCCCGCGCGCGCGGCGCGTCGCCGGCTCGGTGGATATCCGCCCCCCATGTGGACCTGCACCCTCGATGTCCCCGCCGCGGCGGCCGACCGTGCCGAGGCGCTGGTCGTCGCCCTCGGCGTCAACGGGTTCCAACGCTTCGACCCCGACACCGGCCATCCGATCGGCCGGGTCGCCCTTCGCTTCTGGTGGGACCGCCCCGCCCTCCCCGCCCGGGTCCGCCGCTTCGGCGCGCGGCCCGGCCACGCGCTGGCGGTCGAGCCCGCCGCGCCCGTGGGCGAATGGGCCGGAGGCCCTGTCGGCCGTGGGTTCTTCGTGGTGGGCCCTGGCGCCGCGGCCCCCGTCCCGGACGGCCGGCGCGCGCTCGTCCTGGACCCGTCGCGGGGCTTCGGCGACGGCTCCCACCCCACCACCGCCCTCTGCGTCGCGCGGCTGGAGGACGCCGCGGCCCGTCGGCGCGGCCTCGGCCGGGTGCTGGACGTTGGCACCGGCTCCGGCGTGCTCGCCGTGGTCGCCGGCCTCCTCGGCGCCCCGCGCGTCGTCGCCACGGACCTGGACCCGCTCGCGCGGGCCGCCGCCCGGGCCGCCGCCGCCACCCATGGCCTCCGCATCGGGGTTCGGCGCGCGCTTCCGCACGCCGTCTTTGACCTCGTCGTCGCCAACCTCACCATCGCGCCGGTGCTCAGCCTCGCGCCCGCCCTCGCCGCGCGGGTTGCCCCGGGGGGCACGCTCTGGGTCTCCGGCTTCCCGGTGTCGGCGGAGGGCGAGGTCCAACGTGCGTTGTCCGCCGCCGGTCTCCGGCCGGGGCGCCCGCGCCACCGCGCCGGATGGTCCGTCGTGCCGGGCCGGTCGCCGGGCTGAGCCGGCGCTCCCGCCCTCGGATTCTTTCGGTTGGGGGCAGGAGGGGGCGCTGCCCCCTCCCGCAACGCCCTCCCCCGGCGCAGCGGCCCGTGGCGCGGCCCAGCGCCGTTCTGCCGGTCACGGCGAGGGCGGCGCGTCCCCGAGACGGCGCGTCGCGGGCCGCAGCGCCCACGACCCGAGCCCCAGCGCGAGCAGCACGGCGGGCGCCGCGGCCATCCCGAGCGGGTCACCGGCCGCGATGTGCGCCGTGATCGCGCTGGTCATCGCGATGGCGAAGCCGGCGTGCGCCCACTCCTTCAGGCGGGGCAGGCCCGGCGCCAAGACCACGACCGCTCCGGCGAGCTTCCACGCGCCGAGCCACAGGTGGAACCAATCGGGGAAGCCCAGCCGCGTGAAGTTGGCGACGACCTCGGGGACGCCCGCGAGGTTCGCGGCGCCCGAGCCGGCCATGGCGAGGCCGAACAGCGCGGTGAGGGACCCGTAGGCGAGGGGACGCTTGGACATCGGTTCTCCGGGGAGGCGCCCAATGTGACGTCCGCCGGTCTCTGTCACAAGTGGGGAAGTTGCGGCATCATCTGGTCGCATGCATCACGACTGGAGCGCCGATGGACCTGCGCGACCCTCCTGCTGATCTCGACGGCCTCGCGTTGTTCGTCGCCGTGGTCGACGCCGGGAGCATCTCGGCCGCGGCCCGCGCCCTGGGTCAGCCCCGCGAGACCCTCAGCCGCCGCCTCTCCGCGTGGGAGGATGGACTCGGCGTCCGCCTCCTTCACCGCAGCACCCGGCGCCTCCAGCCCACCCGCGCGGGGGAGACGCTCCTGGCCCGCGCCCGTCCGCTGCTCGCGGCCGCCCGCGAGAGCCTCGCCGAGGTCCGCCTCCTCGACGATGTCCCCCGCGGACTGCTCCGCGTTAGCGTCCCGCCGGGGGGCGGCGCCGCGTTTCTTGGCCCGGTGTTCGCCACATTTCTCGCCGCGCACCCGGAGGTCCAGATGGAGGTCCGGGCGCTCGCCCGCCATGTGGATCTCGTGGGCGAGGGCTACGACGTCGCCTTGCGCGCCGGCTCCATCGCCGATCCGAACCTCATCGCCCGCCGGCTGTGGTCGGCCGACGTGGTGGGCGTCATGGCGCCCGCGCTCGCCGCGCGGGTTGGCCTGCCGGCGACGCCGGAGGCGCTCGAGGGGCTGCCCTGCATCCTCGGCTTTGGCGGAGGTGAAAGCCCGCTGCGGCGCTGGCCCCTCCGCGATGGCCGCACGGTGCCGGTCCAGGGGCGCCTCGCGAGCGATGACCTCGGGCTGCTGCTCGCTGCGGCGGAAGGTGGCGCCGGGGTCGCGCTGCTGCCCGCGCCCCTCGTCGCGGCCCCGCTCGCCGCCGGGCGTCTGCTCCCCGTGCTGCCCAGCGTCCTCGGCGCCCAGGCCGCCATGTCGGTCGTGACGGTCGAGCGCACGCGCAGCGCGCCGCGGGTCCGCGCCTTCGTCGCGCATGTCGTCGCGTGGTTCGCCCGCGAAGGCGGGCCTTCGCCCTCCCGGGTTCAGCCCGTGGGTTAGCCGCGGCCATGCCCCTCGCCGCCACCACCGTCGCCCTCCCCGCGGACCTCGCCGAGCTCAAGGTGGGCGACGCCGACGGCGACGGCGCCCCCGAGCTGGTCGCCGTCTCCCGCAAGCCCGGCAAGGACGCCCCGGACCCCGTGACGCTCACGGTCCTGGAGCTGTCGGCCAGCGGGGCGGAGGCCGGGCGTTGGTCGGCGGACCTCGGGACCCGCCCCATGCTCTGGGACATCGAGAAGGGCCTGTGGGGCGTCGATGGCGAGGGCCTCGTCGCCATCGTCCCCGGCGGCCCGCGCCGGGTCACCACCACGCCGTCGGTGCTGGCCGCCCTCGGCCCCACGTCACCGCGTGCGGCCGACATCGCCGAGGACATCGACGGCGACGGAGTCCCCGAGGCGCTCATCTGCGGGGCCGGTCGCTGCCGCGCGGTCGGAACGGACGGCAAAGACCGCGGCAGCATCCCCATCAAGGCCGAAGGGCGCCTCTCCAACGAGGGCCGGGCCGGCGGTCGCGGGCTGGTCGCCAGCGTCGTGCTGCCGCCGCTCGCCCGCGCCGACCTCGACGCCGACGGCAAAGTGGACCTCCTCCTCCCCCGCGGCACCCGCCTCTCGGCCTGGCGCACCGCGCCGGCGGTCGGCGCAGGCTCTGCCTCCATCCCGCTGCCCTTTGATGTGGACCCGCGGGAGGACCCGCGCCGCCGCAGCGGCGCCCGCACCGAGCTGGATCAGGTCTGGTTCCGCGACATCGACGGGGACCGCCGCGCAGACCTCGTGGCGCGTCGCTGGGTGCTCGATGGGTCGTGGTTCGGGTCCAAGGGCGAGTTTGTCGTCCACAAGGGCAGCGGCACCGGCTTCGGCGGGCCGGTCGCGTTGCGCACGCCCTCCGCGCCGGTCGTCGTCGAGCTTCTGGACCAGGACGGCGACGGCGACACCGACCTCCTGCTCGGCCTCGTCGACGTCGGCATCGGCAACCTGGGGCGCGCCCTCGTCAGCCGCAAGGTCGAGCTGTCCCTCGTGCTGCATCCGTGGACGGGCGCCGCCTGGGCGCCCGTGGGCGTGCCGTTGCGCAAGGTGGAGGTCCCGGTCGAGCGTCCCGAGAGCCTCTCGGTGTCGATGGACGGCGACGTCAATGGCGACGGCCTGCGAGACCTCGTGGTCGTGGAGTCCGACGGCATGCTGCGGATCTTCGCCGGCACCCGCGGCGGCGTGTCCCCCACGGCGCTGGCCGCGCACCCGATCCAGCTTCCCCCCGGTGAAGATCCCTTGCTGGTCGCCGATGTTTGCGGAGACGGCCGCGCCGAGATCGTCGTATGGGGGCCGGGCCAGGCCCAGGCGACGGTGCTGCGCCACACCCGCTGAGGGCCGCGGCCCTTTCCCGGGCGCGTCGCATCGGCTACGCTGCGGCCACCGAGCGTCAGGAGAGGCATGGCCGTCGTGGTTCAGGGTGCCGTCCCGGTGCTGCAGGGCATCGGCGGAGAGGTCGACGGCCGCTCCTTCCCCGTGGGCGAAACGCTCATCGTTGGGCGCGCGCCGACATGCGCCGTGCAGCTGGTGGATCCCCTGGTCTCGCGGCGGCATTCGAGCTTCCTCGCGGTGGACGGCCGCCTGCTCGTCGAAGACCTGGGCTCCCAGAATGGCACGTGGGTCAACGGCGAGCGCGTGCCCCGTTCCTGGCTCCGCGACGGCGACGTCGTGCGCATCGGCGGCATCCGCTTCGTCGTCCGCGTCCCGGTCGAGCTGGACACGGGCCCGGTCGAGCTCCTCGATGGCCAGGCCACCCCCACGCCACAGCGCGTGCGCCCGATCGGCCGCAGCCCCGCCGCCGGCGCCGCGGCCGGCCCCATCGCCGGGTTCGGCGTGCTGCACGAGGTCGGCCGCATCGTCCAGCGCGAAGACGAGCCAGAGTCGGTGCTGCATGCCGTGCTCCACCTCCTGCTCGACGCGATGCACGCCGACCGCGGCGTCTTTGCCCTGCTGGATGCCGAAGGCCGCCTCTCTCCCCGCGCCGTCGTGGACCGCGACGGCCTCGCCGAGCCCCTCTCCCGCATCCGCATGAGCCGCGCCATCGCCCGTCGCGTGCTCGACGAGCGCGTCGCCGTCGTCAGCGAAGACGTCCGCGCCGACACCCGCTTCGACGGCTCGGAGTCGCTGGTGCTCGCGCCCGTGCGCAGCTTCGTCGCCGTGCCCGTGCTGCTCGGCAACGCGGCGCTCGGCCTGCTCGAGCTCTCCTGCCACCGCCCCGGCGAGGCCTGGGACGAGGCGGACATCGAGCTGCTCGGCCTCGTCGCGTCCATGGCGGGCTCCGCCCTCCGCACGAAGGAGCTCGCGCGCGATCAAAACGCCGTCATCGCGCAGCTCGAGAAGGTCCGCGAGGAGCTCATCCGCAAGCAGGAGCAGCTTCTCCGCGCCGAGCAGATGGCCACCCTCGGCCGCTTCGCCGCGCGGGTCGCCCACGAGGCGAAGAACCACCTCATGCCGCTCGAGGTGGCCCAGCTCCTCACCGAGCGCCTCCCAGACGACCCGGAGGTCGCCGAGATCGCCGATCTCGTGCGCGAGTCCCGCGAGATGCTCATGGAGATGCTCTCCGAGGTGCTCGGCTACGCGCGCGGCGAGGCGCGGCCCCTCCAAAAAGAGCGCGCGCCGCTCGAGCCCGTCGTCCGCAGCGCCGCCCGCCTGCTCCGCTGGGACGAAGACGTCTCCCCGCACACCCTGGAGGTCGAGGTCTTCGGCGATTGCCCGGTGGACCGCGATCTCCGCCGTCTCCGCCAGGTCATCATCAACCTCGCGCGCAACGGCGCCCAGGCCATGGGCGGCCAGCCCGGTCGTCTCCGTCTCCGGGTCGAGGCCACCTCCGAGTCCGGCATCATCGAGGTCATCGACGACGGCCCCGGCATCCCGCCCGAAGTCGCGCGCTCGCTCTTCCAGCCGCTCTTCTCCACGAAGGGCGAGAAGGGCGTCGGCATCGGCCTGGAGATCAGCCGCCGCATCGTCGAGGAGCACCAGGGCACCATCAGCTTCCAGCGCGGCCCCGAGGGCCGTGGCACCGCCTTCCGCGTCTGGCTGCCCCGGTCCGAGGGTTAGTCCGGCGCGCGGGGGCTCTGGCTCATGGGGCAGGGGAAACCAAGGTTTCCCCCGCAACGCCCCCTTCCTTTCCTGCGGCGGGGGCCCAAGCCTGGGCCCGGGCGGCGGCCGGCCCCCACGTGAAGGCCGCCCGCTCCAGAAGCACGGCGCGGCGCTGCTCGGTGCGCGCCGGATCTGCGGCGGCGCCCGGGGCCTCCAGCGCGACCACCCGCACCGCGAACGGCCCGCCTTCTCCGTCGACCGGCCGCTCTTCTCGGTGGGCCTCCGGCAGGTCCGGCCAGCAGGAGGGCGCAGCGCCGGCCGGCAGCAGCCCGACCAACACGCACGGGGCCTCGTCCGCGCAGTCGGCGAGGGTGGGCGGCGGGCCCGCCGGGCAGTCCGGGGTGGGTGCGTCGAAGGTGGCCTCCAGGCGGGCGAGGGACCACCCGGGCGGCCAAGCGGGCGGCACGGAGACGGTCGGCGCGGCGCTCAGGGCCGCGTCCAGGGCGTCCAGGCGGGCCTCCCAGGCGGCACGGCCGGCGGGCCGCGCGTCTGCGGCGGCTTCGGGTGGCGGCGTCGCGCGCAGGAGCAAGCGCTGCCCGACCAGCGCAGACAGCACGCCGCACAGCCAGCCCAGCCCGGCCAACAGCCCGGGGCCGGGCCGGCGGGGCGTCATGCGGGGGGCGGGCCCGGGCGGCTCGGCGTGGCCCCGGGGCCGGCGAGCAAGCGGGCCTCCAGATGCGCGAAGGTGGCGAGCCAGTCCTCGGGCAGCCCGGCGCCGGACGGGCCGAGGCGGGCGATGGCGCGTGAGACGGCCGCGGGCGACAAGTGGAGCGCCGCGGCGATCTCCCGCTGGGTGCAGCGGGTGATGCGCGCCAGCCAGTAGAGGGCCGCGTGGTGCGGGTGGCCCAGGCGGCGCGCCCCGGCGCTGAGCTGCGCCACCGGCACGCCCGTGACGGCCGCCACGTCGGCGAGCGCGAGGGGCAAGGCCCGCCCGTCGGCCGTGGCCGACGGCGCCGGCGGGGCCGGAGGCGGCGGGGCCGGCAACACGCCCAAGAACGCGGGGGAGGGCTCCAGACCGGCCCGTGCGCGGGCGCTGGACCAGCGGGCCGCCGTGGGCTCCGGCACGACCTTCGCGAGCACGGGCAGGGTGTGCGTCTCGTCGACCGCGCGCTGCAGTCGCCCGGCCCGCACGAGGGGCGTGAACGTCGCGCCCGCGGCCCACACCGGGCCGTCGTAGCGGTGGCGCGCCTCGGCGGCCCGCGCGTAGTCAGCCTCCAAACGACGCACCGCGCGTTTGACCGCCGCGGGAGCGCCCTCGGTGACCAGGGCGTAGGACTGGGGCGCCAACGCGAAGGCCAGCACTTGGGCGCCCTGCTCGGGCAGGGCAGCCAGGAGGCGGACAAAAGCCGCGCAGGAGGCGTCGTCCACGAAAAGAGGGTGGGCGGCGCCGCCCGCTCGGCTGGCGTAGAATCGGTGAACTGCGGCCGTCGGCATGTTGTGTCGCCTAACCCACACATTGCGCCCCGTCGCGGCGGATGTGGTTCGAGAAAGCGGCCTGCGACCGGCCCGGCGGTGCTCAGCGGGTGCGCCGGCCGCCAGGGTTCCGGTCGTTGTCGTTTCGCGTGTCGTTGTCGTTGTTGTTGGAACGCCGACCTCCGTTGCGCGGCGGAGGAATGCGGTCCTCGTTGCCATTCAGATCGTCGTCGTCGTCGTCGTCGTCGTCGTCGTCGTCGTGGCCCCCGCGGTTGACGCCCCCGCAGGCCGGGTCGCTGATCGGCGCGGGCCGCGCGATCGCCGCGGGGAGCAGCGCGCGCAGGCCGTCCCGCACCGGCGCAACGGCGGGGTCGGCCACGAGGTTGTTCCACTCGTTCGGGTCGGTCGCGTGGTCGTACAGCTCTTCGCTGCCGTCGGCGTAGCGGATGAGGCGGTGCTGGGCGGTGCGCACGGCGAGGTTGCCGTGGTGGTGAGCGGTGAGCACACCGCGGCTCGCCCCGGCCTGCGGATCGCCCCAGATGGGGCGGAGGTCCACGCCATCCGCCGTCTCCGCGACGGGCAGCCCCGCCAGGCCGAGCAGCGTCGGGCGGATGTCCAGCAGCGAGACCGGCGCGCCGTGGCGCACGGCGGCGGGCACGCCCGGGCCCGCAAAGACGAGGGGGACCCGCGTGCACTCCTCCCACAGCGCGCTTTTCTTCCAGTGGGACTTCTCGCCGAGGGACCAGCCGTGGTCCGACCACACCACGACGACGGTGCGGCCGGCGGCGGGGCTGGCCTCCAGCGCGTGCAGCACGCGGCCGAGCTGCGCGTCCACGAACTGGAGGCAGGCGAGGTACGCCCGCACCGCGTCCTTCCATTGGCCCGACGCCACCAGCCGCGCGTGCACCTGGGGCCGGGCGAGGGCGCGCCCCGCGGCGGGGACGTCGTCGAGGTCGTCGGCGCGGACGGTGGGCAGGACGATGGCGTCGAGGTCCAACGCCGAGAGGCGTGATTCGGGGAGAAACCAGGGCAGGTGCGGCTTGAAGAAGCCGCAGCCGAGGAAGAACGGCTCTTTCGGTGGCCGCGCGAGGAAGGCGGCCGCGGCGTCGGCCACGCGCGCGTCGGAGAGCACGCCGTCGGCGTCGGTGCGGGTGGGGCCCCACATGATGCGGCCGGTCGGGCGCTCCGTGCGGACGGGCTCTGCGCCGGGGGCGTCTGCGGGGCGGCTGCACGCGTCCGGCACGGCCTCTGTCCAGGCGTCCGGGTCGCCGATGTGGAAGATCTTGCCCACCCCGAAGGTGTGCCAGCCCTCGTCCTTCAGGCGCGCCGGCAGGCTGCGGATGCGCGGCAGGGCGGCCCGCCAGTCCTGGTGGTTGTTGTAGACGCCGCTGCGCCACGGCGCGACGCCGGTCAGGACCGCCGCCCGCGAGGGGTTGCACAGCGGCGCGGCGGTGTGGGCGTTCGTGAAGTTGACGCCGCGCGCGGCGAGGGCGTCGAGGTGCGGGGTGGCCCCCTGCGGATGGCCGCCCAGCAGGCCCGCCCAGTCGTTGAGGTCGTCGATCGAGACGAACAGGATGTTGGGCGGGCGATCCTGCGCGAAGGCGGCCGGGGCGGCGGCGGCGGCCGCGGCGGCTCCGAGAAAGCGACGACGACTCCAGGCGCGCACGGGCCCTCCACGGACACGCCCCGAGGATAACCCGGGGGGCCATGGACCCTGCCCGTCGTCACGCCCTGCTCGCGCTCCTCGTCGTCCAGGTCTTGTTCGGGACGCTGGGGGTCGTGGGCAAGGTGGCGATCCCGCACTTCGGGGCGGACGGGGTGGCGGCTTGGCGCATCGCGGGCGGCGCGCTCGTGTTCGGGGTGCTCCGGAGGGCGCTCGGCCTGCCGGGGGTGCCGCGGGCAGACCAGGCGCGGCTCCTGCTCTGCGCGGCCATCGGCATCGCGGGGAACCAGCTCCTCTTCCTCCACGGGCTCGCGCGCACGACGGCGGTGCACGCGACGCTCCTCGTCACGCTGACCCCGGTGTTCACCTTGTTGTTGGGGGCGGCCCTGGGGCATGAGCGGCTCGGCTGGCGGCCGGTGCTCGGCGTCGGCGCGGCGGTGGGCGGCGTGGCCGTGCTTCTCTCCCATGGGCTCGCGGGCGGCGGGGTGGTGGGCGATCTGCTGATCGTTGGGAACACGGCATTGTATTCGTTCTACCTCGTGCTCTCCCGGCCGCTCTTGCAGCGGCACCCGCCGTTGTCGGTGGTGGCGGGGGTCTTCGCCTGGGGCGTGCCGTTGACGCTCCCCTTCACGGGCCTGCCGCCGGTCGAGGCGCCGGCGGTGGCCTGGGCGGCGATGGCGTGGATCCTCGCCGGCCCGACCGTCGGCACGTACTTGCTCAACTTGGTCGCGTTGCGGCATGTCCCGGCGACGGTGGTCGGGGTCTTCATCGCGTTGCAGCCCTTTGTGGCGGCCGCGCTGGCGGTGCCGCTGCTCGGGGAGACCTTGGGTTGGCGGCAGGTCGTCGCTGCGTCGGCCAGCGTGGGCGGGATTCTGCTCGTCAGCCGCCGGCCGCCCCCGCTGCCGCCCCGCTGAGCGGGCGTCTTGCCGGAACCGGAGACGGGGTGACGGCGCGCAGGGTTTGACCGGAAGCGGGAACCTGCGTTGCCCCGACGGACTCCCCGGGGACGCGCGATGGTTAGCCACGCCAGATGGTGGAACTTCCGTACGCCCTCTTCGACGCCGCGCCGGTCGGACTCCAGGTCGTCGGCCGGGACTGGACCTGCCTCTACGTCAACCCCGCTGGCGCGGCGTGCGTGGGCCGGACGGTGGGAGAGCTGCTCGGCCAGCGCGTCTGGGAGGTTTTGCCCGAGGCGGTCGCGCGCCGGTTCGGCGCGGCCTGCCAACGGGTCATGCGCGGCGGCGCCCCCGAGACCGTCGAGGAGCACGACCCTGCGTCGGGTCGCTGGCACGAAATCCAGGTCTTTCCGTGCCCTTCGGGCATCGCGGTCCACCTTCGGGACATCACGGGCGCCCGGCAGCGCGAGGCGACGCTGCGGCGGGCCTTGTCCGAGGCCGTCCACGCGGGCGCGCTCGGCCTGCTCGGCGGCTGGACCCTCGACGTCTGCACGGGCCTCATCACCCTTTCGCCAGTCGCCGAGCAGATTTTTCAGCGGTCGCCGGGCGGCGGGCCGGTCGCGTTGGCCGCCTGGACGGACTGGTTCCGCCCGGATGACCGCGCGCCGGTCCGCGCGGCGTTGCTGCGCGCCGGGCAGCCGGGGGGCCGGGCTGCGCTCGACGTCGCGGCCCTGCGTCCCGACGCCTCCTGGGTCGATGTGCACCTCGTCGGCGAGGCCGTCTGCGACGCCGACCAGCAGGTCATCGGGGTCGCCGGCGCGGTGCAGGACATCACGGCCCGCCGTCACGCCGAGGAGGAGCGTCGCCGCGCCGGGGCGCGCGCGCAGCACGCCGCGCGGCTGGAGAGCCTCGCCCGCCTCGCCGGAGGGGTCGCCCACGGCGTCAACAACGTCTTGCAGGGCGTCCTGGGCCACGTTCAGCTCGCGCTGTGCGAGGTCCCTGGCCCGGAGGTTCACGGACACCTCACGCAGATCGAGCGCGCCGCCGTCTCCGCGGCCGATCTCACGCGCCAGCTCCTGGCCTACACGGGGTGCACGCGGTCTCGGGCCGGGCCGGTGGACATGGTCGCGCTGGCCGAGGAGATGGTGGCCCATGCGTGCAGCGTCGCGCCGCATCACCCGTTCGCCGTTCGGGCGGCGCCGGGGGTGCCCCCGGTCCACGGAGACGCCACGCAGCTCCGCGAGGTGCTCCAGAATCTGCTGTCGAACGCGGCAGAGGCGATGGGAGAGCGGCATGGCGCGGTCGAGGTGCGGGTGGCGGGCGCGGCCCTTGTTGCGCCCCTGCCGGCCGTGGATGGCCAGCCCGAGCTGGCGCCGGGGGCCTATGTGCGGGTCGACATCGTGGACGAAGGCCCTGGGCTCCAGCCGGACGCGCTCGGGCGGGTCTTCGAGCCCTTCTTCACCACCCGGGCCGCGGGGCGGGGCCTCGGCTTGTCGACGGCGCTCGGGGTGGTACGACGCCACCGCGGGCGCATCACCCTCCAGAGCGGTCCATCCGGCGGCGCCGCCGCCTGCGTGTGGCTCCCGGCGGTCACGCGCGCGGCCCGCTGCCCCGATGGCCCTTCGCCTGCGGCCTCTCCCGCGCCAGCGCCCCGGGGACTCGTGCTCGTCGTCGATGATGAGCCCATCGTCCGAGGGGTCACCCTCCGCATCCTGAGAAAAGCCGGCTACGCGGTCCTGGAGGCCGCCTCCGGGGCGGAAGCCCTCGTCCTCCTCGGGGCCTTGCCGGCGGCCCCCGATGCGGCCGTCCTCGACCGGACGATGCCCGGCATGGACGGACTGGCCCTCGCGGCGGCGATCGGTGGCCGGCACCCGGCGGTGCGGCTGGTCCTCATGACCGGCTACGGCGACGCGGACACCACGGGGGCCGCCGCGCGGGCCGGTGTCCGGGTGGTGCTTCCAAAGCCCTTCCGCGCCGATGACCTGCTCTGCGCCCTGGCCCCCGACGCGGCTACTTGAGCCGGCCCCACACCGCTTCGATCCCGCCGCGGTTGTAGGTGCTCACCATGTCGTAGGCGCTGGACGACACCCCGGGGTGGTACTGGAAGTGGGGCATGTCCCAGCCCCAGTCGCCGCCCCACTGCGTGAAGCCGGCGGCCTTGCCCACCGCACCCAGCCGGTTCCAGGCCTTCTTTGGCGCGTCCCAGGACGGGCCGCTGCCGCGGGCATTGTAGAAGACGATGTCCACCGCGAGGCCGTAGTTGTGCCAGGAGCCGCCGCCGCGGACCTTGGTCACGCCCTTCCCGCCGGCGAAGAGGTCGTTCTGGCGCTCGAAGCTCCGGAAACCCTCGAACAGGTAGGGCTTGTAGCCCTCGGCCTGCATCGTCGCGAGGATGGAGCGGGTCATCTTTTTGACGGAGGGGTTGAGCTTGGACTGGTTGAGCACGCCGCGCGGGTCGGCGTTGCCGATCTCGGCCGCGCCGCCGGTGCCGCCCGTGGCATCTCCCTGGCCGCCGCCCGGTGCCGGCGGCGTGCGCGCCCCCGGGCCCTCGGGCG
>JBEIVK010000007.1:0-20443 GCA_040373935.1 Alphaproteobacteria bacterium | reverse complement strand
CGCAGGCGCGGCCGCCGCGGCGAGGTCCTTGCGCAGGGCGAAGTTGTCCGTGTCTTCCAGGACCCGGCCGCGAGAGCCGAGGTCAAACATGGTGAAGACGAAGAACACCGCCATGAACCACAGCGCCGACACGAAGACGAAGATGTTGAACTTCGTGTCGTACTTGAGGTGCATGAACCACAGCGCGACGAGCGTGGCCTTCGTCATGGCGACGGCCATGGCGATGATGACCGACTGCACAGGCGGGAAGCCCGCGAAGGACACCGCGTAGGTGAGCCCCGTGAGGACGATGAGCGCACCGAAGATGCCGTAGTAGGTCTTCAGAGGCGTGATGTGATGACTGCTGTGAGAAGCGTGGGCAGCAGAGGACACGGGACCGCCTTCGGCTCAGCGCACGAGGTAAAGGAGGGGGAAGAGGAAGATCCAGATCAAGTCCACCAAGTGCCAGTACAGGCCGACGTTCTCCACGGCCGAGTAGTTCTCGGCGTTGAAGTCGCCGCGCCGGGCGCGGAGGAAGACCCAGAAGATGACGCCGATCCCGATGACGACGTGCAGCCCGTGGACGCCCGTCATCATGAAGTAGACCGAGAAGAACAGCTGCGGCGCGTGCTCCGGCTCGGCCTTGCCCACGAGGTCCGTCGCCGTGAAGTACTTGCCCGGGAGGAGCCCGGCGTGCAGCTTGTGGCTGTACTCGATGTACTTCACGATGAGGAACCCGAAGGCCCCGGCGAGGGTGAGCAGCAGGTTGCGGAGCAGACCCTTGCGGTCCTCCACCTGGGCGCACCGCACCGCGAGCGCCATCGTGAGGCTGCTCGTCAGGAGGACGACGGTGTTGATGCCGCCCATCGTCTTGTCGAGCTGCTCCGCCGCCTGGAGCCAGGTCTCCGGGTACAGGTAGCGCATGGCGATGTAGGCCATGAACAGCCCGGCGAAGAACAGGATCTCCTGCACCAGGAACAGCCACATCCCGAACTTCACAGCGCTGTTTTGCTGCTCCATGTCGTGGAAGTGGTGCGCCAGGTAATACGGGCGGTCACCGTGCCCGTGGCCGTGATCGGCAGTGGTCGTACTCATCGGGAATCCTCAACCCAGGGGTACAGGCGCGCGGGCTTCAGGCCGGGCGGGCGATCTCGTCGAAATCGTAAGGGCCGCGGGTGGCCACCGGGGGCGTCTCGAAGTTGTGCTCGATCGGCGGGCTCGCCGTCTCCCACTCGAGGGTCTGGCCGCCCCAGGGGTTCCGCGGGGACTTCACGCCGTTGACGAGCGACATGAGGAGATACCCGAGAATGCCGAAGAGCGAGAGGCCGAAGAGGAAGGCGCCGATGGTGGAGAGCTGGTTCCACAGCTCGTAATCGGGCACGTACTCGTGGTAGCGACGGGGCATGCCGCGCGTACCGGCGATGAACTGGGGGAAGAAGGTCAGGTTGTAGCCGACGAAGGCGAGAACCCAGTTTGCCTTGCCCAGCGTGTCATTGAACATCCGACCCGTCATCTTGGGCCACCAGTGGTGGATGCCCGTGATGAGGGCGAAGAGCACACCGCCCATCATGACGTAGTGGAAGTGCGCCACCACGAAGTAGGTGTCGTGGAGGTGCACGTCCGTCGCGAGCGTCGCCAGCGGCAGGCCCGTGAGGCCGCCGATGACGAAGATCCACAGGAAGCCGATGGTGTAGAGCATCACGGTGTTCCACCGGATGCTGCCCTTGTACATCGTGGCGATCCAGGAGCAGACCTTGATGGCGGTCGGGATGGCGACGCCGAACGTGAGCAGCGAGAAGATGGTGCCCGAGAGCTCCGACTCGCCGCTGGTGAACATGTGGTGGCCCCAGATGAGGAAGCCCACCGCCGCGATGGCCACCGACGAGGCCGCGATGGCCGTGTAGCCGAAGATCGGCTTGCGGCTGTGAACGGCGACCGTCTCGCTGATGATGCCGAAGGCCGGCAGCACCATCACGTACACAACCGGGTGGCTGTAGAACCAGAAGAAGTGCTGGAACAGGACCGGGTCGCCGCCCAAGGCCGGGTCGAAGATGCCGATGCCGACGACCCGCTCGAAGACGAGCAGGAACAGCGTGATGGCGATGACCGGCGTGGCGAGCACCTGGATGACGGACGTGGCGTAGATGGCCCACACGAACAGGGGCATCCGCAGCCACGTCACGCCCGGGGCGCGCATCTTGTGGACCGTCACGATGAAGTTCAGGCCCGTCAGGATGGACGAGAACCCGAGGATGAACGCTCCCAGCAGCGCCGAGATCACCGACGAGTCCGAATGCTGGCTGCTGTAGGGGGTGTAGAAGGTCCACCCGGTGTCCACGCCGCCCGTGACGAGCGTGTAGACCATGAACAGCGACCCGAACACGTAGATGTGGTAGCTCGCCAGGTTGAGCTTGGGGAAGGCGACGTCCACCGCCCCGACGTGCAGCGGCAACAGGAAGTTGCCCAACGTGGCCGGGATCGCGGGCACGAGCACGAGGAACACCATGATGGCGCCGTGCAGCGTGAACACGCGGTTGTAGGTGGCCGGCGAGAAGAGGTCCCCGCCCGGCGTGAACAGCTCGGCCCGGATGCCGAGGGCCAGCAGGCCCCCGACCAGGAAGAAGCTGAGCACCGTGGCGAGATACATCACGCCGATGCGCTTGTGGTCGATCGTAAAGATCCAAGAGAGCAAGCCACGCTTGGCGGTGAGGTAGGACTCACCGTGGCCGTGGCCGGCCTCACCGATTCCATCGAGGGTCGACGGGCTCATCTGCGACCTCACTGCTGGCCGAGGGACTTGATGTAATCGATCAGGGCGTTCGTCTCGTCATCCGAGAGCTGGCCCTTGTAGGGAGGCATCGAGGGGCTGAAGCCGGCGACGACCTTCACGGCGGGCGTCATGATGGACTCCCGGACGTAGTTGTCGTCCACGAGGGCCTTCGTGCCGTCCGCGAGGGTCTCTTCAATCCCCCACTTGCCCTTGAGCGTGGGGCCGACCTTGGGCGACCCGTCGATCGAGTGGCAGCCGGCGCAGCCCTTGAGGGTGAACAGCTTCTCGCCGGACGGGGGACCGTCCCCGGCCGAGAGCTCCTTGTTCATCCACACCCGGAAGTCCTGCTGGTCGATGACCTTGACCTTGTTGAGCATCTTGGAGTGCGCGTCGCCGCAGTACTCCGTGCAGAAGATGTTGTGCTCGCCCTCGTGCGGGGCCTCGAACCAGAGCACCGTGTAGCGGTTGGGCAGCACGTCCTTCTTGACCCGGAAATCCGGGATGTAGAAGGAGTGCAGCACGTCCTTGGAGTTCATCGTGAGCTTGACCGGCTTGCCGGACGGCACGATGAGCTCGGTGGTCTGGAAGGACTTCCCCGTGGCCGGGTCGGTGTAGGTGAAGGTCCAGTTCCACTTCTGGCCGAGGACCCGCACCTCCATCGCATCCGCCGGCGGAACCGCGAGGTTCATCCAGCCTTTGAAGCCCAGGTAGAACATGAGCACCAGCAGGATGCCGGGGAACACGGACCACACGACTTCGAGGGTGTGATTGCCCCGGATGTCCGCCGTTTTTTCGCCCGGGACCTTCTGCTTGTACCGGAAGAAGAAGAGGACCATGGCCCCCATGAGGATCGCGAAGAATACGAGATCCACATAGAGGATGTAGTTCCAGACGAAGTCCACCTCGGGCGCCACGGTGGACGCCGAAGGGGGCAGCAGGAAACTGCCGTCGCGGTCCGGCCGAGTCAGCGGGGTGGCCTGGACCAAGCCGCTGAGGAGCAGGGGAAGGGACGAGATCACGTGTCACTCCCAGGGATGCGCGGCTTGCGTTCGACGCGCCACATCGCGGCGCCCAGCAAACCGACAGCGAACAAAGAAACGATGCCTCCGAGGCGCATGATGCCGAACGCAAACGGCGTGTAGCGACCCGTGGACTCGTTGTAGTGGAAACAAGAGAGAATCAGCTTGTCAACCGGGCTGCCCAGCCGGCCGGCGGCAGCCTCCATCAAGGCGAAGCGCAAGTCCCGATCGGTGTACTCGAGGCCGTACACGTAGCGAGCGACGGTGCCGCCCGGCGCCAGGAAGGTGAGAACCGCTGGGTGCGCGAACTGCTTCGACGCGTCGTCGTACCGGTACCGGAAGCCTACGGTGTCGGCGAGGGCCGCGACCGTTGCGGCATCGCCCACGAGGAACTGCCAGTCCACGTCGCCCTTGCCGAGCGAGTCCAGGTAGTTCTTGCGCTTGCCCGCCGCGAGCTCCGGCGACTCCGAAGGGTCGATGCTCACGGTGACGATGCGATACTTCTCGCCGGGGACCCAGTCAAAGGGCCGAAGGGCAGAGAGCAGCGCGTTGAGCTGGACCCCGCACAGCGTCGTGCAGGAGTAGTAGTTCAGCGTCAGCAGGACAGGGATGCCGTCATCGACCAAGTCCGCGAAGCGCACGGTGGCGCCGGTGCTGTCGCGGAAGGTGAGCTCCCCGGGGATGGCGCGGCCGAGATGCTCTTCGACCGTGACGCCCTGCAGCTCAGCGGGCAGGGCCTCCTCGGCGTGGGCGCACGGCGCCGCCACGGCCAGCCAACCGGCCGCCGCGGCGACGATGGCGCGCCCAAGCGCCATCAGCGGGGACCCGCCGAAGGAATGGGGCCGGAGGTCTGCGTGTAGCCCTTGCGGGCCATCTCGTCGGCCAGGGCGCTGTCGAAGAGCTTCACCGCGCCGAACACGCAGATGATCACCACCACCGTCACGGCCACGGCGACCCGCGTGAGCATGCCCGTCGGCACATCGTCGGGCTCGACCAGGATCTCGGCGTGGGGAGAGGGAGGAGGAGTGTGGCTCACGAAACCCTCGGCAATCCAAGGCGGTGGTGCAGCGCCCGAGGCGGACCCAGGCGACGGGCGGCCGGCCTAACCGACCAGGGGGGCCTTGACCACCGCGCCGGCGGTGGGATCCTCCCGCTGTTCGTCGACATAGCCGGCGAGCCGCGGCGCGCATGCGCAATCCGTTGCACAACAGCGCGGGGATGCGGGTTCTCGACAAGACATCCCTTGCATACCCCCCTCCTCGGACCCACGGCGCAGCCGGTTGACAGCCCCCCCGGGACGGGGCAGGTTTGACGCGATGAGCGCGCCCACGGCCAGCATCCCGCGCGAAGCCCTGCCCCCCGCGGCGGACCACGAGCCCGACAAGGGCGCGTCCGTCGCCGGGCGCGGCCTCCTGTCAGACCTTCTGAGCCTGACGAAGCCGCGCCTGAGCCTGCTCGTCCTCGTCACGGGGGGCGGCGGCATGTGGCTGAGCGGGGCGCCGCTGGACACCGGCCTGGTGCTCCGCGTCTTGCTTGGTCTCACGCTGGTGGTGGGCGGGGCGAACGCCCTCAACTGCTACCTCGAGCGCGACACGGACCGCTTCATGGCCCGCACGGCCCAGCGGCCTCTTCCGGCGGGGCGCATGGCCCCGCCCGTCGCCCTCGGATTCGGTCTGCTGTTGAGCGGGATCGCCATCCCGCTGCTGACCTTCGGCGCCAACCCGCTGTCTGGGTTGCTCGCCGCCGTCGCGCTCTTGTCCTACGTGCTGGTCTACACCCCGCTCAAGCGCCGGTCCTCCCTGTCGACGCTGGTGGGCGCGCTCCCCGGCGCCCTGCCGCCCCTCATCGGCTGGGTCGCCGCGACCGGGCGTCCGGATGCCGGCGGGCTCGTGCTGTTCGGCATCTTGTTCCTGTGGCAGATCCCCCACAGCCTCGCCATCGGGCTCTACCGTGCGCCGGAGTACGCGCGGGCCGGGCTCGTCGTGTTCCCGCTGGAGCACGGCGAGGAGGCGACGCGGCGGCAGATGGTTCTCTACACCTTGCCCCTCATCGTTCTGCCGCTCGCGCTCGTGCACCTCGGGGTCGTGGCCCACTTCACGCTGCTCGGGGGCGGGCTGCTGGGCGTCGCGTTCCTCGCGCTGACGGTGCAAGGGCTCGCGCGCGGCGGAGATGCCATCTGGGCACGCCGCGTGTTCTTCGCGTCGTTGGTCTACCTGACGGGCCTGTTCGGGGTCCTCGGGCTGGACCGCCTCCTCCTCTGATGGGCGACGTCCCTTCGCTTTTCGGGCGGCCTTGGGCGTGGGCGCTCTTTGCGGTCGCCGTGCTCGCGGTGCCCGCCATTGGCTTCCTGCGGGCGGGCGGGCCGCCGCCGCCGCCCCCTCCCGTGCTGGGGGTGGCGCCGCCGTTCTCGCTCGTGACCGAGGCTGGCGGTCCCTTCACCGAGGCGGACTTGTGGGGCCACACCACCGTCCTGGACTTCATTTTTACCCGGTGCCCGGACGTCTGCCCCACGCTCAGCGCGCAGCTCGCCGCCGTGCGGCGCGGGCTGCCGGCGCGGCCCTTTCACGGCCCGCCCATGCGCTACGTCAGCATCACGGTGGACCCGGCCCATGACACGCCGCCCGTGCTCGCGGCCTACGCCGAGCGCTTCGGCGCCGCTCCCGGCAACTGGTTCTTGTTGACCGGAACGGTGGAGCAGACGGACGCCGTGGTGGAGGGATTCCAGCAAGCCCTCAGCCGCGGCGATGCGGCCGCGGGCGTGCCGTCCATCACCCACAGCCAGCGCTTCCTGCTCATCGATGCCGCCGGGCGGCTGCGCGCTTTCCACGAGACCGACGCCGCAGGGATTGACGCGCTGGTGAGGGACATCGAGGCGCTGGCCCATGAGCCCGCCGTGGGGGTGCCCTGATGGCGGCGCCCGGCCCGCGCGCGCTGGTGGCGATGGTTCTCCTCGCCGCCTGTGGGACATCCTCCACCCCCAAACCCTGGTCTCGCTCGGAGGGGAAGGAGGTCGTCGTCGGGGACGCCAACCCCGCGGACGACCGCAGCCCTGCCGCCCGCGCGGCCCCCGTGGGCCCCGACCCGGGCGCCCCCGCAGCCGGGCTCGCGCGCCCGCAGGTGCAGGTCGTCGGGCCCGGAGCGGCCGGAGATCTCGCGCCCGTGAGCGATCGCGTCGACGCGGAGGTGGCTGCGGGAGACATCGGGGCGTGCCCCGCCGGCACCGCGCGCGTGGCCGAAGACGGCCGGGAGAGGCGCGTGTATTGCGCGCTCCCGGACGGCGTTCGCCACGGCCCATACCTCGCGTGGTACAGCAACGGCCGCATGCGCGAGGCGGGCCCCTACCGCGGCGGCCTGCGAGAGGGCTGGTGGGTCCAGTGGGACAAGGCGGGTGTCCAGGCCGGGGAGTGGAGGTACGCCGCCGGTCATCCCGTGGAGACGCGCAAGGCCCCATGAGCCGCGTCGGCCCGCACCGGGCCGCGGCGCTCGGCCTCGGCACAGCGGCGCTGGTCGGGCTGCTCCTGCACCCCTTGGCCGGCACTCCCGCCGGGCACCTGCCCGGGGACCCCGGGACGGACGTCGTACGCGCGGCGTGGGGCGTGGCCCACCTCTGGCGCGCCCTGCCGCCCGACGGCGCGCTGCTGTGGTCCTCCGCTGCGCACTTTCCCCAGGGCGCCCTCATCCTCCCGTTGCCGGCCGTCACGGCCCTGCCGGCGTCTCTTCTCACGCCGGTCGCCGGGCCTGTCGCGGCGGCGTGGGCGCAGGTGGCGGTGGCGCTCTGGATGCTGGGCCTCGGGAGCGCGCTGCTCGCGCTTCGCACGGTCGGGCGTGTCGGACCGGCCCTCGCGGTCGCAGGGGTGGTGCTCGGCGCGCCCGCGGTCCATGGAGCGCTCATGGACGGCACCCCAGAGCACCTCGCGTGGGGGCTGCTGCCGCTGGGCCTCGCCGCCTTGCTGGGCGCGCGCCACCGTCCGCTCGCCATCGGCGGCGTGGGGGCAGCGGCGCTGTTCGCGCTTCTCCCCTTCGACAGCCCCTACGCCGCGGTCTACGCGCTTCCCCTGGGCGCGGCGGCGCTCGCCCTGCCGGGCCCCCGGGCCCGCGCACCGCTCGCCGTGGCCGCCGCCGGCGCGCTGCTCGGCGTCGGGGCCTTCGCGCTGCTCCAAGACGCGGTCGCTCCGCCGCCGTCCGGCCTCGGCACCCGCCTTACAGAGTGGTCGAACAACGCCGCGGATCCCCTCACCTGCCTGGAGTCGGGCCCGCAGCCCCGCGCCCCGCAGCGGCCGCCGGCGGGGCTCCCGGTCCCGGTGCTCGCCGCGCTGCTGGCGCTCGCGGCCCGTGGGCGCCCGGCCTCCACAGGGCCCTGGGCGCTCGCCGCGCTGCTGATGGCTGCCGCCTCCTTCGGGCTGCACCCGTCGCTGGACACCTCCCCTGCCCTCGCGCCGGTTCGGGCCCTCAACGAAGCCCTGCTGCACCTGCCGGGCGTCGGTGAGCTGCGCTTCCCCCGCCGCTGGTGGGGCCCCGCCACGCTCGCCGCCGCGCTCGCCGCCGCGCCGGGCCTCGCCCGTGCCCTCCCCCGCCGGGGGCAATGGGCCATCGGCGCCACGTTCGGCGTGGCGGCCCTGCTCACCGGAGTCCACCACAGCGGCCTGTGGGCGCCCTTTCCGGCCGCGCCGCTGCACCGGGCGGAGTCCGCCGCGTGGGTGGGCGCCCAGCCGGGCGACGGCGCGGTCCTCACGCTGCCCCACACTCCGCCGCCCGAAGCCCACCCCGGCACAGCGCCGAGGCCCTTCGCCGGCCTGCCGGTGTCCACCCCCGGCGCCGGCGCACAGCAGCTCCAGCTCCAGCACGGGCGCGCCACCGTGGATGGCCCCGCGCTGCTGACCGCCGCGCCGATGCGCATCGACCTGGGCCTCGTCTTCGCGCTGCGCGGCCTCGATGCGCTGGCCTTGCCGGCCCGCGAGGGCCGTCCCATCCCGCCGGCCGCCCGCAGCGGCGCGGGGCTGGTGCCGAGAGAGGTGGCCCTCGCCGCGATGCACGCGCAGGGGCTCCGC
Source organism: Alphaproteobacteria bacterium (assembly GCA_040373935.1). Lineage (GTDB taxonomy): Bacteria > Myxococcota_A > UBA796 > UBA796 > UBA2385 > JBEIVK01. Next base: position 11,627 of record JBEIVK010000007.1, on the reverse strand, counting down.
TTTGTGATGATCGACCGCGCCCTCTACGCGGGGGAGGGCGAGGCGCTGCTCGATGCGGCCTTCGCGCCCTGGGCCGCGGAGACCCGCGACTTCGCCGATGGCGAGGGCGTCCGCGTCATTCGTTTGCGGGACTGAGGCCCGCACGACGCAGCAGGTCGTCCACGATGCGCAGGGTGATGCCCCAGATGTCGGCGCCGTCGAGGCGCACGACCGGGAGGTCGAGCGTGCCACGCGGCCCGGACCAGGCGATGCGCCCGCGCCCCTCGCCCCGCACGAAGCGCGCCCAGTCGAACACATGCACGGCGGCCACCTCGGCGTTGGGCCGCAGCGACGGGCGCTGCGCGAGCGCCCAGACGTGCGGGACGATCCGCAAGCGCGGGCGGTCTCCGCGGACCGGCGCCAGCACCGGCTCCAACCGGCCAAGCCAGCGGCCGGCGTCCGGGTCGAAGCCCAGCTCCTCGATGGTCTCGCGGCGGGCCGCCGCGCGGGTGTCTGCGTCGCCCGGCTCCCAGCGCCCGCCGGGGAGCGCCATGTGGCCGCTCCACGGATCGGCCGGGTGCTCGGCGCGCCGAATGAAGACCACGGCGGGACCGGGCACGAACACCATCGCCACCGCGGCGGCCGGCGGCGTGATCGGCGGCTCGATGCCGCGCTCCAACAGCGGCTCGACCCAATCGACGCCGGCGTGCATTGGTCCTCCGGAGGGCAGCGCACCCCCTGCGGGTTATGCCGCGCCGCCATGCCGGGCACCCCCCGGCCCGAGGTGTCGATTGACGGACCCCGCGCCCCCGCCCGACGCCAGCGCCGACGCCGAGGACCTCCCCTTCCCCCGCGCCGCGTGGGAGTGGGTGAAAGAGGTGGTCAGCACGTGGGGCCCGGCGCTGCTCGCGGTCCTGCTCATCCGGTCCGTCCTGGCCGAGCCCTTTCGCATCCCGTCCGGCTCCATGGTCCCCACCTTGGCGATCGGGGACCACATCCTCGTCACCAAGTACACCTACGGGTTCCGCTGGCCGCTGACCCGCATCCCCGTGGGCGAGCTCGATGTGCCGGCCCGCGGCGACGTCGTGGTCTTCGTTTTTCCGGGGTCGGACACCGGCACCTCCGCCGAGGTGATGGACCTCCCCTTCCCGCCCTTCGCCACCTTGGACTTCGTGAAGCGCGTGGTCGGGCTGCCCGGCGACACGTTGGAGGTGCACGACAACCAGGTGTACCTCAACGGGAAGCCGCAGCTTCGGGACTACGTAGAGTCCTACACCTTTGTCAACGACGCCTGCCGGGCCCACGCGACGAAGCTCTGGGAGGAAGACCTCGAGGGCGTGAAGCACGCCATCCTCACCAGCGCCGAGATGGGCCACACGCCCACCAACCAGGCCACCATCACGGTGCCGCCCGGCCATGTCTTCGTGATGGGCGACAACCGGGACCACAGCGCAGACTCGCGCACGGGCTGGTTCGTGCCTCTGCGCAACATCAAGGGCAAGGCGCGCTTCGTGTGGCTCTCCTACGACCAGTGCCAGTCCCGCGTGCCGCTGTTCGGCGAGTTCCGCGGGGAGCGCTTCGGAGCCCCGGTGCGCTGAAGCTCAGCGCGGCGCGCCCGGGCCGTCGTCGTCGTGGTCTTGCTCCTCGGTGTCGCCGGGGCCCCACTCCGCATCGTCGATCGAGAGCGGGCTCGCAACGGCGAGATCGTTGCTGGCGCGCAAGCGGCGCGACAGCTTCAGCAGGAGCTGCCAGAGCACGTCCGCGCCCATGGTGACGTCGTCTTGCACGGAGAGCAGGAAGGAGTCCCGGTCGAACGAGAGGAGGGTGGTGGGCTCGAGGGTGATGGCGCTTGCCGAACGCACCGGCTCGTCGAGGAAGCTCATCTCGCCGAAGCTGTCGCCGGGGCCCAGCACGGCGAGGCGGGTCTCACCCTTGTCGATGCCCACGCGGCCCGAGACCAGGATGAACAGCTCCCGCCCGGGCTCGCCCTCGACAAAGACGAGCGAGCCCTCCGGCAGCGCGACGGGGACGGCCAGCGCGGCGAGGCGCACGAGGGCGGCCCGGGTGCAGTACTGGAACAAGTCGGTGCGGCGCAGGGCGTCCACCGTCGCGGCGACGGGCGGCGGCGTCGGGGCGTCATCGGCGGACACGGAGCACACCGCGACGGTGATGTTGTCGCGGCCCCCCCGCGCGTTCGCGAGGCCCACGAGCCCCGTCGCGGTCTCGGCGGAGACCTCGGAGGCGAGCGTGAACCCGAGCTCCCGCTGGCCGATGTAGCGGTGCAGGCCGTCCGAGCAGAGGAGGATGCGGTCCCCCGGCTGCAGCTCCATGCGGAGGGTGTCGGGCTGCACCGTCGGGAACACGCCCAGCGCACGCGTGATCACGTTGCGGAAGCGGGCCCGCCGTGCCTCTTCGCGGCCGATCGTCCCCTCGCGGAGCTGCTGCTGCACGAGGCTGTGATCTTCGGTGACTTGGTGCACCGCGCCCGCGCGCTGCAAGTACACGCGGCCATCGCCCACATGCGCGAGAAAGCCGGTCGGCCCGACGGCGAGCAGGAGATCGAGCGTGGTGCCCATGCGGCCGCCCTCGCCCGCGAGCGCCGCGCCTGCGAGCCAGATCTCTTCATTGGCCGCGGCCACCGCGCGGTGGAGGAGGTCCAAGACCGCGACGGCCAGCGCCTCCTCGGGGCGCCGGCGGTAGGCGTCGAGCACCCCGCGATGCGCGCCGATGTACTCCCGCAGCACCGCGCACGCGAGGCGAGAGGCCACGTCGCCCCGCTGGTGGCCGCCCATGCCATCGGCCACGACCACGAGCCCGAGGGCGTGATCGACCAGCATCGCGTCTTCGTTGATCGGTCGCGCACGGCCCCGGTCCGTTGCGGCATAGGTGTTGACGGCCACGCGCCCTCCGGCGCGCATTCTACGCCAAACCGCGCCGGCGTGGGCGCGTGCCGCGGGCGCCCGGGTCAGCGCCGTGTGAGACTGGTGACGAGGGAGGCCGATGAAGCTCCGCCCGCTCGTACTGTTCGAGATCGCCGCGCTGCTCGGCTGGCTGGTGTGCGTGGCCGTCGTCTGGATCCGGCCGGGCGAGGCCGCGCTGGTTCCGCTGGACGCCTCCGCCCTGGCGACGGGGCCATCATCCGAGCGGTGGTACGGCATCTACCTCCAAGATCAGCACATCGGATTTTCGGTGTCCCGCGCGACGCCCACCGCCGGCGGCGGCATGCTCTACGAGCAACGCAGCCAGCTTCGCATGCTCACTTTTGGCAAGGTCCAAGAGGTCATCACCGTGGGCGCCGCGCTGACGGACCCATCGGCGCGGCTGTCGCGCTTCGACTTCTTCCTTGCCGGCGATGCGGTGCGCCTCGCGGTGCAGGGCGAGCACCGCGGCGAAGAGCTCGTGATGCGCGTCGACCAGGCGGGCGAGCTGCAGGAGCTGCGCTTCCCGATGGAGAGCCCGCCGCAGGTCGGCTTGTCGATGGAGGCGGTGCTCGCGCGGACGGCGCTGGCGCCCGGCGTGGTGGTGCGCGTGCCTTACTTCGACCCGGTGACGCTCCAACAGGGAGAGCGCGAGCTGCGCGTGACGGACGTGGAGGTCTTGGAGACCGGAGACGAGGCGTGGTGGCTCACGAGCAGCTTCGCGGGGGTCGAGACGCGCGCGCTCGTGAGCGTGACGGGCGAGACGCTGCGCGAGGAGAACGCGATGGGCATGTCGATGGTGCGCATGGCGCCGGAGGCGGCGCGCGCGGTCCCCACCCAGGACGCCCCGGCCGACCTCATCGCCCTCACCAGCGTCCCGCTCGACGGCGCGCTGCCCGGGGACAGCCGCAGCCTCCAGACGCTCACGCTCCGCATCGCCGGGGTGCCGCCGGAGCGGGTGCGCCACGAGCCGCCGCTGCAGACGCGGGACGGCGAGCGCGTCACCGTCACCGTCCCCGCCTGGGACACCCTGCCGGCCGATCCGGGCGCGGCCGACCCGGCGCCGCCGCCCGACACGCTGGCGCCCACCGTCACCTTGCCCTCAGCCCATCCCGAGGTGCAAGCCGTGCTTCCCACGGCGCTCGGCGGCGCCGTCACGCGCAAGGACCGCGTGGCCGCCCTCGTCCGCTGGGTGTTCGACAACGTCGAAAAGGTCCCTTCGATCGGCGTGCCCAACGGCCTGTCCGTGCTCCGCGCCCGCGAAGGTGACTGCAACGAGCACACCGCGCTCTTTGTCACGCTCGCGCGGGCGGCGGGCATCCCGGCCCGCATCGCCGCCGGGGTGGTCTTCTCGGATCGCATCACCGACAAAGGCGCCTTCTACTACCATGCTTGGCCGGAGGTCTTCCTCGGCGGCGCGGCGGGCTGGGTCCCCGTGGATCCCACCTTCGGCCAAGTGGTCGCCGACGCGACGCACATCAAGCTGGTGGAGGGCGACCTGGACCGCCAAGTGGAGATCATGGGGGTCATGGGCCGCCTGCGCTTCGTGGCGGACGGTGCGCGGTGATAGCCTTCTCGCCGTCGGCTTCGGAGCCCGTGTGATCCGCCTCCACCAGGTCGAGAAGCGCTACGGCCGCTTCCAGGCCCTCCATCCGTTGAGCCTCGACGTCCGCCCGGGCGAGATCTTCGGCTTTCTCGGCCCGAACGGCGCCGGCAAGACGACCACGATCCGCATGCTCGCCGGGGTGCTCGTCCCCACCGCGGGCCGCATCGAGATCGATGGCATCGACATCGTGGCGCAGCCCGTCGAGAGCCGGCGGCGCATCGGCTACATCCCCGACCGCCCCTACCTCTACGACAAGCTCACCGCTCGCGAGTTCTTGCGCTTTGTCGGCGGCATCTACGGGATGTCCCCCGAGGAGGTGCGCGGCCGCGGGGACCAGCTCCTCGCCGAGCACGGCCTCATCGAGCGCGCCGACGAGCTGGTCGAGGCGTACAGCCACGGCATGAAGCAGCGCCTCGTGTTGTCGGCTGCGTTGCTCCATTCCCCGCGGGTGCTCATCGTAGACGAGCCGATGGTGGGGCTGGACCCCCAGGGCGCGCGTCGCATCAAGGACCGGTTCCGGGAGATCGCCCGCAGCGGCCGCACGGTCTTTTTGTGCACACACTCCCTCGACACGGCCCAGGAGGTCTGCGACCGCGTGGGCATCCTGTACAAAGGGCGCCTCGTCGCGCTGGACACGGTGGACAACCTCGTCCGCACCGCGGGGCTCGCGCATTTGGAGGAGGTGTTCCTCCGCATCACCGAAGAAGAGGCGTCGGCCGCCGGTCAGGCCCGGCCTGGGGCCTGGGAGGACGCATGAGTCGCGCCGCCGCGCTCGCCGCCCTCGTTGGCGCCGTCGCCTGCGCAGCCCGCACGGCACCCGACGGCGGCACCCACGCCCGTGGCGCCGAAGGGCGCTACGACACCGGCCGGCCCAGCGTCGGGTGGGCGGCCGTCGCGCCCGGCGGCGCGGACCGCGCGTGGCACCACCGCGAGAACGGCGCCACCATCTACACCGACAGCAACTGCGCCGAGCGCTTCGAAGACGGTCCGCTGCCGGACTTGCTGCAGCACGCCACCTTCGGGGTCGCCACCGGGGAGCCCCTGCGCGACGAGGCGCTGGCCCTCGACGGGCGCGACGCCCACCTGCGCGTCGTGAATGGCGCGTTGGACGGCGTGGCGGTCAAGGTCGGCGCGGTGGTGACCCGCCAGCACCGCTGCGTCTACGACCTCCTCTACATCGCGCCCCCGTCTCGCTTCGACGCGGGCTGGCCGGACTTCCAGGCCGTGGTCGACGGCTTCCGGGTCCGGGACTGAGCCGTGGACCCGCTGCTGGCCTTCCTCGCCGCCTTCGGGCAGATCATGGAGCTCTACGGGCGGACGGTGCGCGAGCTGTTCCGGCGGCCCTTCGAGTTCCGGCTGACGCTCGTCCAAATGGAGCAAGGCGGCGTGGACTCGTGGTCCATCACGCTGCTCACGGCCGTCTTCACCGGAATGGTGATGGCGAGCCAATTTGCAGTCGGTCTCGAGCCGTTTGGCGCGTCGATGTACACGGGCAAGCTCGTCGGGCTCGGCATCGTGCGCGAGCTTGGGCCCGTGCTCACCTCGCTGCTGGTGGGCGGGCGGGTGGGCGCCGGCTTCACCGCCGAGATCGGCTCGATGGCCGTGAACGAGCAGATCGACGCCATCCGCGCCCTCGGCGCCGACCCGGTGCGCAAGCTGGTCCTGCCGCGGGTGCTCGCCATGACCGTGGCCATCCCGCTGCTCACCATCCTCGCAGACCTCGTGGGCTGCGCCGGCGGCATCGTCATCACCGTGGCGGAGGTCGGGGTCACCTTCACGTTCGCGTTGGAGCAGATGGTCGAGACCATCTGGGTCGTCGACTTCATGCACGGCATCATCAAAAGCTGCTTCTTCGGCTCCATCATCGCCACGATCGCCTGCTGGAACGGCATGCGCACCCACGGCGGCAGCGAGGGGGTCGGCCGTGCCACGACGGGGACGGTGGTCTACACGTCGGTCACCATCCTCGTGAGCGACTTCCTGCTCACCCGCGCCCTCATGATCGTGTATGGCTGAGGCATGACGGAGTCCCCGCCCACCCCCGCGTCGCTGCCGCCTGCCCCGGATGAGGGCCCGGTCGTCCGCTTTCGCGGCGTGCGCAAGTCTTTCGGCAAGCTCGTCGTCTACGACGGCCTGGACTTGGACGTCCACCGCGGGGAGACGCTCACGGTCATCGGCGGGTCTGGCGTCGGCAAAAGCGTGATGCTCAAGCTGCTCATCGGCCTGCTCAAGGCGGATGGCGGGTCCATCCAGGCCTTCGGCCAGGAGGTCACGCAGATGTCTGAGAAGGGCCTGCTGGCCGTGCGTTCGCGCGTGGCGATGCTCTTCCAGGGCGCGGCGCTCTTTGACTCGATGTCCGTCGAAGACAACATCAAGTACCCGCTCATCGAGCACGGCTGGGGCACCGAGGCAGAGATGGACGCCCGCGTCGAGGAGGTCCTGCACATGGTGGACCTCCCCGGCGTCCAAAAAAAGAAGCCGGCCCAGCTCAGCGGCGGCATGCGCAAGCGCGTCGGCCTCGCGCGCGCCATCGCCATCCAGCCGGAGATCATCCTCTACGATGAGCCCACGACGGGGCTGGACCCGATCAACGTCCGCCGCATCAACACGCTCATCCTTTCGCTGCAACGCCGCCTGAACGTGACGAGCATCGTCGTCACGCACGACATGGACACCGTCTTCACGGTGACCGACCGCCTGGCGCTGGTCTACGACAAACGCATCGCCTTCGTCGGGACGCCGGCAGAAGCGAAGGCGTCGTCCTTCCGGTACCTCCGCGAGTTCGTGCAGGGCGGCCGCGGCACCCTCGACGAAGACCTCTGACGGAGCCCGCCATGCGCGTCGCCCTGCTCGCCCTCCTCCCCGCCTGTGGCGGCGGCCCCGACAAGCCCGAATCCGACGGCGGGGACACCGGCCCCGTGCCGGTCTGCACGGCCGGCACCCGCTGGGCGCCCGGGACGCCCGCCTTCCGCGACGCCACCGCCGATTGGGGCCTCTCCGGCAGCGGGGCGGTCGGCGTTCGCATCAGCGCGGTGGACTTCGACGGAGACGGCTGGACGGACCTCGCGGTGCGCCGCGGCACGGCGGGCGACGACTTCTCCCCCGGCGGCGAGCGCCAAACCTGGCTGTTCCGCAACACCGGCGAAGGCCGCTTCGAGGACGTCACGCAGTCCACCGGCATCGTCGCGCCGCGCGGGGGCGGCGACGCCGGCCGCCCCGGGCCCACCTGGGCCTTCGGCGATGTCGACAACGACGGCGACCTCGACGTCTACACCGGCCTGCCCGACGCCGAGGGCACCTCCGAAGAGACGAGCGAGATCCTCCTCAACGACGGCGCGGGGCGCTTCACGCTGGGCCCCGAGGGCAGCGAGCTGCGCCGCGGCCGGGGCGACATGCCCTTCGGCGCGTCGTTCACAGACATCGACCTCGACGGCACGCTGGACCTCTGGGTGGCCCAATACGACGACACGGGCGGCCCGCAACAAGACCGCCTCTACGTCGGCGACGGCGCCGGCGGCTTCACGGACATCGTGCGCGACAGCGGCGTGGCGACGACGGACTGGACGACGGTGGACCGCCTGAACGAAGCGCGCAGCCACACCCGCGCCTGGGCGGGGCTCGCGTGCGATCTCGATCAAGACGGCCTCCCCGAGCTGTTGTCCTCGTCCTACGGCCGCTCGCCCAACCACCTCTGGTGGAACCGCGGGGGCCGCACCTTCGAGAACCACAGCATCGCCTCCGGCTACGCCTTCGACGAGCGGGCGGACTGGTCGGACAACGAGTCGGCGCGGTGCTGGTGCACGCTCCACCCCGACGACGAAGGCTGCGACGGCGTCCCGCCGCCCGAGCTGATCGCCTGCCGCACGGACGACGACGCCTTCCGCTGGGACCACGACTTCGACCGCGAGCCCTTCCGGCTCGGCGGGAACAGCGGCGCCACGCTCTGCGCCGACCTCGACAACGACGGCTGGTCCGACTTGCTCACCACCGAGATCGTCCACTGGGACGTCGGGAGCTCCTCGGACCCGTCGGAGATCCTCCACAACACGGGCGAGGTGCCGCCGCGCTTCGCGCGTCCAGGCAACGAGGTCACGGGCCTCACCCGGGAGTACGACCGGGTGGACTGGAACGACGGGGACATCACGGCCTCGGCCTTCGACTTCGACAACGACGGCTGGCAGGACGTCTACATCGGCTCGACGGACTACCCCGGCGCCCGCGGCCTGCTCTACCACCAGGACGCCGCGCTCGCCTTCGTCGGCGTGCCGCCGGCCGAGGGCATCGACCACTTCCGCAGCCACGGCAGCGCGGTGGCCGACTTCGACCGCGACGGGGACCTCGACGTCGTCGTGGGCCACAGCAGCGCGCGCTGCGACGGCGACTGCCGGGACACCTTCGAGGTGCGCCTCTTCGAAAACCTGCTCGGCCAAGACGGCAACTGGGTGCAGGTGGCGCTGGTGGGCGGCGCCGGCAGCAACCGCGCGGCCATCGGGGCGCGGGTGGAGCTGGTGGCCGAGGGGGGTGGGCCCACCCAGCTCCGGCAGGTGGACGGCGGGCACGGCCAGTGGGGCCAGCAGGACGATCTCGTCCAGCACTTCGGCCTGGGGACGGCCTGCGCCGGGACGCTGCGGGTGACCTGGCCCGACGCCGCGCGCACCGTCGAAGAGTTCCCCGTGGTCGCGGGGCATCGCTTCGTGCTCACCCAGGGCGGCGGGGCGACGCTCGCGCGCTGAGCCCCCGCCCGGCAGGCGCGGCGCGCTACTCGGCCGCGGCGTCCGGGTCCTCGGTGGAGACGCCCTGGTCGTCGATCTTCTCGGCCTTCACGAAGCGGCGCTCGAAGATGTCGCGCTTCTTGGGGTCGTGGAGGTCGTTCAGGTAGCGGGCCGTGGTGAGGGCCTCGGCCTTGCGGAAGACCACGCCCACGAGCTTCCAGCCGCCGTCCGCCCAGACGACCGACACGCTGCGCTCCTTGCCGGTGCGCTTGTGCTTGACGAGGACGTGGGCCATCGACGGGTGACGCCCGTCCTTCACGACGCGGGTGAAGCCATCGGGGCCGGCCGCGGCGTACTCGAGCCAGGGCGTACCGTCCTGGGGGCGGCCTTCGGCCAGGAAGGACGGCCCGTGGGCCACCAGCTCGCCCACCGAGCACGCGCCGTAGACCGGCGGCTCCTCGGCGAGGTTGTAGCAGGCCGTCATCCCGCGGGCATCGACCAGCTTGCCATCCACCAGCGCCTGATCGAAGGCCGCGATGAGGCTGCGCACCTCGTCGATGCTGGGGGCGGCGTGGGCCTCCGTGGGCGCCGGGCCGACCGGGCCGCGCTCTTCGCCGCCGGGCAGCGGGGACGGACAGTCGCCTTGGCGGAGGTCCAGCTCGCCCTCGATGACCGGGGCCGCGCCCTCGCCCACCCCGGGCTTGACGACGAACGCGCGCGCCTTGTGCTGCTCCGAGATGCACTCGAACCACGGCGAGGGCGCGCCGATGCCGACGGTGCCCTTCATGCGCCACGCCCCGCCCTCCCACTTGGCCTCGGTGAGCGCGAGCGTGGGCGACTCGCCCAACACCACGCAGAAGCCCTTGGCCGTGCTCGCGGTGATCCAGCGCTGGTTCTGGAAGGTGGGGCTGATTTTTGCGGCCCCGCCGCCGTTCCCGCCCGGCTTCTCGTTGAAGGCCAGATCCTTGCTCTCCAAGCAGGACGCGTCGAACCACGGGCCCTGGAGCCACACGGACTTGCCCTTGAGCTCCATCCCGGTGCGCCCCGCGGGGTTGGCCGCGGCGAAGGCCGACTCCACGGCCTTGCGGGCCGCGGCTTCGTCGAGCGAGGACGGGGGGCCGCCGCAAGCGACCAGAACCAGAGAAACGAGGGAGATGCGCACGTAGCCTCCGCGGAGCGGCAGAAGGTAGCACGAGCGCGTTATCGGGGCCCGCTCGGGGGCTCCATGGCCGACACGCCACTCTCCTACTGGGACTACCTCCAGCTCGACACGCTGCTCGCCTTGCAGGGCGGCGCCGACGGGGACGACCGCGCGCTGGTGCCCGACGAGCTGCTGTTCGTCATCACGCACCAGACCTACGAGCTGTGGTTCAAGCAAGTCCTGCGCGAGCTGTCGGAGGCCATCGCGCTCTTCCGCGCCGGCCCCGTGCCGGAGGAGCGCATCCCCTGGGTCGTCCACCACCTGCGCCGCGCCGCGCAGATCCTCCACCTCGCGGTGGCGCAGTTCGAGGTCATCGAGTCGCTCACGCCGCAGGACTTCCTCGGCTTCCGCGACAAGCTGGTGCCGGCCAGCGGCTTCCAGTCGGTGCAGATGCGCGAGATGGAGCTTCTGCTCGGCCTCGACGCCGGCCAGCGCGTTCCCTACGGCAAGACGGACACCCTCGCCCACATCCGCACCCTCGCCGTCGGGTCGCGCGGCGGGGCCCACGCGGTGTCCGCCCTGGACGCCGCCCTCGGCGCCGCCGCCCGGGGCGACACGCTGCGCGCCGCCTTGCTGGACTGGCTGCACCGCACGCCCATCGACGGCAGCACCCCCGGCACCCCCGCCGACGACGCCGCGGTGGACACCTTCATGGCCGGCTACGCCGCCGCCTTCCAATCCTACCAGGACGACCAGGCGGCCCGCTTGCGCGCCACCGGCCTCTCCGCCGAGGACGAGGTCGCCGCGCGCTTCGCGGCGTCCACCGCCGCCGCCGAGGCCTTCTTCACCGCGGCAGACCGCCCGCCCGACGAGCGCGCCTTCGCCCGCCGGGTGCGCGCCGGCCTGCTCTACATCGAGAGCCACCGCCACCTGCCCCTGCTCGCCTGGCCGCGCCTGCTCGTGGACACCGTGGTCGAGCTCGAAGAGCAGCTCGTGCTGTGGCGCAACCGCCACGCACGCATGGTCGAGCGCATCATCGGCCGCCGGGTCGGCACGGGCGGCAGCGCCGGCGTGGAGTACCTCGACAAGACCGCGGGCGCGCGCATCTTCGGCGAGCTGTGGACGGTCCGCACGCTGCTTTTGCCGCGCCAGCGCGTGCCCGCGCCCCAAGACGCCGCCTACTACTACCGCTTCCCGCCCGGCGCCCCGTGAAGCGCCCAGACGCCGCCCTCGCCCCGCTGCGCGACGCCGCCTGCGCGCCGGGCCGCCTG
>JBEIVK010000264.1:0-5626 GCA_040373935.1 Alphaproteobacteria bacterium | reverse complement strand
GGGGGGGCGCACTGGGGCCGGGCCTGGGCGCCACCGCCTTGGGAATTCCGTCGCGGGGGCGCCCCGTGCGCCCCCCCACACGGGGGGTTGTCTGGGGGGGTCTGGGGGGGGGCCCCCTCCCGCAACGCCATCCCCCTCCGCCGCCAGGCCCACCACCTCGACCTGCGGGGCCGGACCGGACCAGCGCCCCACCACCGTGCGCTGCCCCGACGGGTCGCTCTCGATGTCGATGCGGCCGAAGGGCGTCGGCAGGTCCCGCGCGGCCCACACCCCCGGCAGCACCCGCAAGCGGCCCCGCCCCGGCTGCACGCGATCCAGCGCCAACAGCACAAAGAGCGCGGCAGACAGCGGGTCGTCTCCATCGCCCAGCGCGCCCCGCGCCGGGTGCCGCACCGACGGCAACGCGCCCGTGGCCGACGCGAGCCCCGCCACCGCCGGCAACGGGTTGCGACCGGGGTTCTGGCGGCCCCAAACCGCCGCGGCGAGGGCCGTCACCCCGACGTGGGCCCCGCCCATCAACAGCACGCCGTCGCCCAGCCGAAACCGCGCCTGGACGGCGGTGAGCGTGCTCACAACGGCAGGATCGTCCGACGGGATGATGCCGAGCCACGCGGCGGCCAGCAGGGCGGCAGAGCTGCCATCGACCGCCCGTCCGGGCGCCGCCGCCCACGGGGCCGGCCCAAGCAGCCCCGGCAGCGCCTCCCGCGCCCGCCCGCCCGCCAGCGCGACGCCGGCATGCGCGGCGCTGACATCGCGCAGCGCGGCCGCGCCGTCCAGCAGGGCCGCCGTGCGCCAGATGGCCGACCACCGCGCGCTGCCCTCGGGACCAAAAAATGGGCGACCCCCGGGCTCGACCGGCGTGTCGCGCACCCCATGGAGCAGCCGCACCCAGCCTTCGAGGTGCTCGCGCACCCAGGCGAGATCCCCCGACCAGCGCGCGTGGGCTGCCGCCGCCCAGGCGAGCACCGCGCCCTCCTCCGGGGAGGCGCCGGGCAGGCGCCCGTCCTTGCGGACGCGGGCGAGGTGGTCCCCCAAGCGCTGGCCGGCCCGCCGCACGAACCCAAGCCGCGACAGCGCGACCGCGCCCAGGAAGGCCGCCATGTCCGCGGCGTCCGGCTCCCCGAGCAGGCGAATGCGCGCCGCCTCGAACACGCGCTGCACCGGGTCGGCGGACGGAGGCTCCGCGCTCGGCGGCCGCAGCTCGATCGCGCAGCCGGCGGCGAGCAGCCCGCGGCGGTCCGTGTGGGCGTTCTCCCAGAGCGTGGGGCCGCTGGTGCGGACCAGCGTGGCCGGCGCGGCGGGGGGCGGTGCGAGGACGGCGATGCGCGCGTGGCTCTGACCGGGCTCGAGGCGAAGGCTCGACAGCTCGACCGCCGAGGCGAGCCCTGCGGCACAGCGGTGCTCGACCGGCGCGGGCGGCCGGGCCAGCGGATCGGGAGCGCCGGAGGTGAAGCGGTGCCAGGGGTCCCGCTCGCCATGCCGCCCGAGCAGCAGCGTGTCGCCGGCGCGCGAGAGCGCGAGCAGCGGACGGCCGTCCGCCGACCAACGGCCCTCGGCGTCCCGCGGGAGGTGGAAGACCGGAGCGACGCCCTCGGGGCCGGCCGGGCGCACGACAAAGCCGAGGCGCACCGTGAGGGACGTTTGCCCGATGTTCTCAAGGCGGGCGGAGACGGCCCAGGCGGGCTGGCCGGCGAGCACCACCGGCCAGTGAACGAGGTGCAGCCGGAGCGGGCCGCGGGTGCTCACCGTGCGAACGCCCACCCCGGCGTCGCTGCGCTGGTGGAGCAGGGTGGGGCTGGGCGGCACGGCCTCGCCCGGCTGCGCGCCCGTGCACCAGCCCTCGGACTCCGTCCCGAACCACACGGACACCCCAGGGCCCTCGCCGACGCCGCACCAGCCGTGCGGGTCCACCCAGGCCTCGCCCGGGTGGCCCGGCACGACCAGCCGCGTGAGGTCGCGGGCGGCGAGCACCGGATGCAGCCCGAGCGGCGGCAAAAACGCGGGATCGCGGGGGTCCAGCTGACGGTGAATCGCCGCCGGGAAGGGAAGGTCTCGGTCCATCCAGAGCACGCGGGCGGTGAGGGCCGCGCGCGGCACGGCCGCCGGCCCCCCGGGGAGCAGCTCCAGCATCGGCTCCCGCCCGACCAGCGCCGTCAGCGCCCGCGTGCAGGCCGCCGTCTCCTCGACCTGCAGGCCGGACAGCCGGCGCCAAAGCCGGGACAACTCCATTTACAGCGACTCGCGCCAGCGGCGAGACAGCGCGACCTCCGCTTGGTAGGCCAGCACCTCCCGGGATTCGTCCTCCTCGGACCAGCCGAGCAGCTCGCGCATGCGCGCGGCCACCCGCTCCGTGCAGCCGAGGCCCTGGTCGTGGTCCCGGAAGAACACCTGGGTCCGCCGGATGAGCACATCGCGCACCGTGGCCGCCAGCTCGACGTGCACCGCGTGGTCCACCTGGGCGAGGATCTCCGGCCGCCCGTCGATCAGGCGGGAGGCGAGGCGCTGGTCGCCGGCGGCGCGCTCGGCGATGTCCACGCCGCGGGTGCCATAGGTGTGCGCGAGAAGCCGGGCGGTGTCGGGCGCGACACGGCCCTTGCCGGCCTCCAGGACCAGCTTCTCGACCGCAGCCGCGTCGTCGCTGTCCGGCCAGCCGACGGCCCCGGGCAGCGGCTCGCGGTCCGTGCGGGCCGGGCGAAGGTCTCGCGGGGCCCGGCCGGCGAGCATCAGCAGCCCCAGCGCCTTGTCGACCACCTCCGCGCCCATGCGCCGGTACGTGGTGAGCTTGCCGCCGGCGATGGTGATGAGGAAGTCGCTGTCGACGTCGATGCTGTGCTCGCGCGAGACGCTGCTCTCGGCGCCCTCCTCCGGGCCGATGAGCGGGCGCACCCCCGCCCAGGTGGAGAGGATGTCGGCGCGGACGAGCTGCGACGCCGGAAAGTAGTGGTTGGCGGCCGCGATGAGGTAGTCGACGTCGGAGGCCGAGGCCGCGACCTGGGCCGGGTCGTCCTTGTAGTCGGTGTCGGTGGTGCCGATGTAGGTGCGGTCCCCCCAGGGGATCGCGAACAGCACGCGGCCATCGGTGGGGTGGAAGCAGACGACGGCGTTGTTGACCCGCAGACGCGCGGCGTCGACGACGACGTGCACGCCCTTGGTGGGGCGCAGCCGGGGCTTGGCGCCTTGCCCCATCGCGCGCGTGCGGTCCGACCAGGGGCCGGTGGCGTTGATGACGGCGTGGGCGTGGACCTCACGCTCCGTGCCGTCGAGGAGGTCGCGAACCCGGGCGCCACAGACGCGGCCCTCGGCGTTGCGCAGGAGGCCGACGGCCTTGTGCCAGGTCAGCAGCGTCGCGCCGTTGAGACCGGCGTCGAGGGCCGTCTCCAGGGTGAGCCGGGCGTCATCGGTGGAGCAGTCGTAATAGAGCGGCGCACCCGTCAGGCCGTCATTTCCAAGGGCCGGCTCCTCGACGGCCACGGCGGCGCGGTTGAGGTTGCGGTGGATGCGCGGCGAGCGGAACAGCGAGAGGCCGTCGTAGACCCACATGCCCAGATTGACGGTGAACGCGCTCCGGCGGCTCGACTTGTACACGGGGAACAGGAAGCCGAGGGGCTGGACGAGGTGCGGGGCGATGTCCATGAGGATGCGCCGCTCGGTGACGGCCTCGAAGACGAGGCTGAACTCGCCTTGCTCCAGGTAGCGCAGCCCGCCGTGCACGAGCTTGCTCGACCGAGACGAGGTGCCAGCCGCGAGGTCCTCCATCTCCACGAGGCAGACCCGCAGGCCCCGCCGCGCCGCGTCGCGGGCCGCCCCAGCGCCGGTGATTCCGCCGCCGATGATGAGGATGTCGTAGGGTTCCGCCGAGAGGCGGGCGATCATGTCGCGTCGGGTGGTCATGCCCGCGGCCCTATCCCGATGCGCCCCCTGAGGCGCGGGTGAGCGTGCCCGCGCAGACCGCGCTGTCGAGGGAGAGGGCGTCCTCCCCGTCCCAGGTGGCCGACTCGGGCGCCCCGGTGGCGCCCACCGCCCCACAGCCCTCTTCGAACGGGCCGCCGTCGACCGTGACGGCGGCCGCCGTGCAGGACACCTCGGTGAACACGACCGGCTGCGGGCCGCGCTCGTCCGTTTGGCGAACCTCGACGTCGAAGTCAGCCGACTGGACGATGTCGGAGCCCTGCCAGAAGTACGCGCTCACGAGCTGCATGACGCCGACGTTGACCTGCGCGGACGCGGCCTCGAGGCGGAGGTCCACGGTGGTGTCGTAGGTGAGCACGCCGTCGTCCACGGGCTGGCGGCAGGCGAGGCGACCGGCCCAGACCCCAGCCATGTCATCCGGCGCGGCCCGGCACGCGCCCAGCCCCACCGCCAACCCCGCGAAGAACCGCACGGACGTCAAGTCAATCCCGCTCCAGCTCCATGGTGCACGAGAGGCCGTCCTGAAGGAAGCCATCCAGCTCCGCGCCGAGCAAGTCGCCCCCGTCCCAGCTCAGGAGGTCGAAGCTGGAGCAGTCCATCGCGCTCGCCGCGCCGCTGTTTTCGTCGACCTTCTGGCAGGTGAAGTCGGCGTCGAGGTCCTGCGCCCCCTTGCGGGACGTCTGCCGCAGCTCGCCCGAGAGCTGCACCCGGACCGGCCCCCCGAGCGAGATCTCGGACATCTCGCCGTCGGCCTCGTACGTCCAGGGCTCCACCGCGCTGATGTCCAGGGAAGTGGGCACGCTGCCGGCGTCGCCGCAGTCCACCTCGCCGGACCAATCGCCGTCGAGCAGGTACGGGTTGCAGGCCATGCCGGCCGCGCAGAGGGTGATGGTGACCATGCGTCGCATGCGGCGCTCCTCCCAAGGCGCCCAGACTAACCCGGCCAGCCGCCCGCCCGCGCGGGGCGGGCCGGTCAAGCGCTCGTCAACCGAGCCGCCGGTCGCGCCGCCAGGATACGCCTTTGGCATGACGAGCACCGCTTCCCCCACCCTTTCCGTGAACGTGTCGGACGACGGCCACGTCGTCGAGGTCGAGCTGCACCACGGCCGCGCCAACGAGATGGGCCGCGCCCAGTTGGACGAGTGGCAGGCGCTGTGCAGCCGGCTGGAGGCGGGCCCGGCCCGCGCCCTCATCACCTACTCGCGGCGCCGCAGCGCGAAGGGCACGCCGATCTTCATCAGCGGCGCCGATGTCACGGAGCGCCGCGGCTGGGAAGACGACGCGGTGCGCGCGCACGTGCGCTGGCAGCGGGAGGTGCTGGCGCGCCTGCGCCACGCGCCGGTGCTGCACGTCGCCGTCGTGCACGGCGTCGCCCTCGGCTGGGGCACCGAGTTCCTGCTCACGGCGGACTACCGCATCACCACGCCCGAGGCGGTCTACGGGCTTCCCGAGACGGGCATCGGCATCGTGCCGGGCGCGGGCGGCACATCGGAGTTGTGGTCCACCATCGGGGTGGCCCAAGCCCTTCGCCTCGGCATGACGGGCGAGCGGCTGGGCGCGGAAGAAGCGCTGCGCATCGGGCTCGTCCAGGAGAGCGTGGCAGACGTGGACCTGGGCCTCGCCCGTGCGCGCGCGCTGGCGGCGGCCGTCGCGCGCCGGTCGCCCACCGCGGTCGCGGCCTTCAAGGCCGGCGTGCTCGCCAGCGTCGGCCTGCCCG
>JBEIVK010000768.1:0-2182 GCA_040373935.1 Alphaproteobacteria bacterium | reverse complement strand
GGGCCGGGCGCGGCCGACAAGGACGGCCGCAGCGGCGAGGCCCAGGGCGCCACGGGTCGCGGCGGCGTGGGCATGCAGGGCACCCCGAGCGTGGGCGCGCCGCGCCTTGACCTCGACCTGGACCTCATCCCCGACGGCAAGGGCAAGCGCTGATCGGGCGCGGCGGCGGGCGCTGTCTCGCCGAGCCCGCCCCCGCCGCCCTCAAGGCCCGCAGCGCTCGACGTGCGCTGGGTCCCAGCCGAGCCCGAAGGGCGCCCAGGGCCAGCCCCGGCGGCTCCAATCGCCCCCCGCACAGAGCCCCGCCGCCCGCGCCTCTTCGCGCAGCGCGTGGAAAAACGCGATGTGAAGCGGGAACAGCACCCAGGGCACCGGCAGGAGCAGGTCTGCGGCCTCGCCGGCCAGGTGGCGGCTGCGTCGGGTCTGGGAGTGGCCGCGCTGGAGGTACCACGCCTGGCGGGCGTCGTCGCGGCGCCCCGCCCGCAGCCACACCGGCCAGCCGCGCGCCGCCATTCCGGCCTCCAAAGCGGCGAGGCCCTGGGCGAACACCGGGTCCAGCAGGGCGCGGTCCCGGGACTCGGCGCCGGGCGTCGTGAGGTCTTGCAGGCCGTTGAGCACCGGCGGGTGGCTGCCGACCAGCGCCAGCCCGACGCAGCCGACCAGGACGCGGGCCCAGGCCCGCCGGCGTGACACGGGGAGAGGCCCGCCCGGGAGGGGGAGGGGCGTTGCGGGGAGGGGGCGCGCGCGCCCCCTCCCTGCCCCCTGAAAAAGACCCCGGAACGTCAGGATGCCTTTCGTGCGGGGGCCTCGGTGTCGACCCGAAGGCCGTCGGCGAGGGACCGGATGGCGTCCATGCAGCGGTCGGCGACGGCGCGCCAGGCGTCCGGGTCTTCGGCGTGGGGGCGCAGGTCTTCGATGGCGATGTCGGGGCCGAAGACGATGTCGATCGGGTGGGCCTCTGGATCGGTGAAGTTGCGCCAGGCCTCGCGGATGACGTCGTTGGACATGCCCTTGACGAAGATGGGCACGACGCGGGCGTTTTCGCAGGCGAGGGCGATGCGGCCGACGCCGGACTGGCCGCGAAGGAGGGACCAGGGATCCCGGTCTTGGTTGCGGGTGCCCTCGGGATGGATGCCGATGGTGGTGGGGTGCGCGACCAGCTCGGCGGCGAGGCGCGCCACTGCGTATTGGTTGAAGCTGCCCTTTTCTTTGCTGCGAAGGATGGGCGGGAACATGCCGAGGCCGCTCATGGTGGCGGCGACGGCGAGGCCCACGGGCGAATCGTAGAAGAACGTGGCGCGCACGGGCCAGAAGGCGCGCCGCGGAATGCGGCTGTGCCGGAAGGCCACGCAGGAGATGACGTGGAAGTCGAAGAAGGAGCGGTGGTTGGCCACCAGCACCGCCCGGCTCTCCGGGTGCATGGTGTGCAGGTGCTCCAGGCCGCTGACGCGGAAGCGCCGGCCGCCGAGGAGCCCGACGAAGCCCACGAGCACGGTGCCCACCCACCAGGCAGACAGCGGCTTGAGACGCTGGTTGACGAAGTCGGCCACAGCAAAGCAGAGGCGCTGCATGGGCCGCAGGGCGGAGAGCTGCTCGGGGGTGGGGCGAAGCATGGTCAAGGTCCCGTCACCAGAAGGTCAACGGCCCGAGGATAGCGCGGTTCTCGGCGTCACGGAAGTGGCGCGCCCACGACGAACACGAGGTCGGGGCCGACCGCCTGCGGGGCTTGACCGAGGGCCTCCGCGATGCCCGTCGTGAATATGCTTCGGCGGCCAGGACTCATCGATACGACGACGAGCCGACGGTGCCGTGACGCAAGCGTGACGATCGACGGCCGCAGGTCGTGATCGACATACACGATGTGGCCGCGGAAGCGACGCGGGGCGGCGGACGCGGGGGCGCGCGGGTCTTCGCCGTCGATGAGGCGCCGCGGCACGGCGGCGAAGGGGCCGATCCGGTAGAAGCTGGGGGACACCGTTGTTTTGTCGTCGTCGTTGGGGCCGGCGGGCCCAATGAGCAGCAGGGCGTCCCCGGCGCACGCCGGATGCAGCGGCCCGGTGCAGCGGTCCGGCTGCTCGAGGGCGCGCAGCGCGTGGTCCACGCCGCGGGGCAGGTCCTTCACGATGCCGTGCAGCGCGCCGAGGTCTCGGGCCGCGCTCGGGCCCGCGCCCACGAGCACCAGCGC
>JBEIVK010000140.1:0-8368 GCA_040373935.1 Alphaproteobacteria bacterium | reverse complement strand
TACTGCGCGCGCGCCGCGGCGCCGCGGTGACGCCCCCGCGGAGTTCCAGGCACGGGCGGGTGGCCCGCCCCACGGCGCCCGGGAGCGGGTTAGCCCCCGGCGTCCTTCCTGGAACCGGCGTGCGCCTCCTGCTGCTCCTCCCGATGGTCTTGCTCGGCGCCGCCTGCGCCAAACCCGCGGGCTTGCGCCGCGCCGACGACGACCCGGCCCGCTTCGTAGACGACCTGCGCGGGCGCAGCCTGCCGCGCGTCTTGCAGGCCGGGTTCAACGTCCGGCTGAGCGGGCCCTCCCAGTCTGGCAGCACCACCGGCGCGCTCGTCATCGCCGCGCCCGACCGCGTGCGCATCAACGTCCAAACGCCCCTGTCCACGCCGCTGCTCTACCTCGCGTCGGATGGCCGGGCGCTCCACGCCTGGACCCAGCAGAGCGCGACGTTCTTCCGCGGAGACGACGCACTCGCCGTGCTGCACGAGCTCACCGGCGGCGCGGTGGGCGTGGCCGACTTCGTGGCCGTGCTCACAGGGCGCCTGCCCCTCACCGACGGCCGCCTGCTCGCGGCCTCCGCGGTGGAGGGCGGCGTCGAGGTCGTGCTGGAGGCGCCAGATGGCGCGCGCGTCCGCGCGGTGGTGGACCCCCAAAAAGACTTGCTCACCCGCCTGGAGGTGGGCCCCGGGGACCCATCGACGCCCGCCGGCCTCGCCGCGGTGTGGGTGCGCTTCACGTGGCCGGACACGATGCGCTTCGAAGGCCGGCACATGCCCGAGGAGCTGAAGGTGGAGATCCCCAGCCTCGGGTGGACGCTCGACATCACCTTCCACACCTGGGATGCCCCCGGCAGCGTGCCGGAGGTCTTCACGCTGGCCCCGCCGCCGGGCGCCACCGAGGCGGACCTCGTCGGCGCCCTGCGCGAGATGGCCGCCAAGCAGCGCGCGCCGCGCTGAGGCACAGCGCCGGCCTCAGCCTGCGGCGGGGCGCGCATCCTCGACGGTGAAGCGCAGGGTGCGCCGGCCATTCCAGACGTTAAACCCCAGCGTGCCGGCGAGATCGACCGGGCCGGCGCGCAGGGCATCCTGGTGTGCCCGCCCTCCCCACCACACAGCGTCCAGCGCCCCGGCCCGAAACCCGAGGTGCCGCTCGCCGACGGAGCGCAGGTCTCCGGCCCGCACCCCGGGCACCCAGAGCCGCGGCGCCGGGTTGCCCTTCCCGTGGGGCTCCAAGCGCGCCAGCGCCTCCGCCAGCCCGAGGTCCAACGCGCCCAGCGGGCACTCGGCGTCGAGGTCCAAGGTGGGCACCAAGGCCCCCCCCCCCGCCGCCTGCACCGCGGCGTCCAGCCGCTCTTGGAGCCGCCCGAGGTCTGCGGTGCGCACCGTGAAGCCCGCCGCGACCGGGTGCCCCCCGTAGCGCACGAGGAAGTCCGCGCAGGTGTCGAGCGCCTGCACCGCGTGGACCCCTGGCACCGAGCGCACACTGCCGGTCGCCAGCTCGCCGTTGACCGCCACCACCGCCGCGGGCCGGTGCACCCGGTCCCGCACCCGAGCGGCGACGATGCCCACCACGCCCCGGTGCCACCCCTCGGCCTCGGGCCCGGCGGCGACGACGAAGGGCCGCGGGGCGTCCCCCACCCCACGGAGGACCTCGTCCACGAGTGCGTCCTGGATGGACTGGCGCTGTCGGTTGAGGGCGTCGAGCTGCTCGGCGCGGGCGCGGGCCTCGGCCGGGTCCCGGGTGTCAAAGAGCGAGATGACGGCGCTGGCGCTCTCGAGGCGCCCGGCGGCGTTGATGCGTGGGCCAATGCGAAAACCGAGATCCGACGCGGTGAGCGCGCGGCCCTCCAGCCCAGCCACGGCCAGCAGCGCGGCGAGCCCCGGCTGATGACCGCCCGCCGACAGCGCCTCGAGCCCGAGGGCGACGATGGCGCGGTTCTCGAGCGGCGCGAGATCGACCACATCGGCCACTGTGCCGATGGCCGCCATCTTGAGCAGCGAGCGCAGAAGCTCGTCCCGACGGGGATCTTCGGCCAGCAGCGCCTGCGCGAGCTTAAACGACACCCCGCAGGCCGCCAACGCGCGGTTGGGGTACGGGCAGCCCTCTTGGGGCGGGCACAGCACGGCGAGGGCGTCCGCCGGGACCGACTCGCCGGACGGGAGGTGGTGGTCCAGCACCAGCACGTCGACCCCGCCGGCCCGCGCGGCGGCCACGGCCGCGTGGTCCCGCACGCCGATGTCGGCCGTCAGGAGGAGCCCGACGCCGTCCGCCGCGGCCTTCTCGGCGGCGCGCACCGAGAGGCCGTAGCCCTCGTCGAAGCGGTCCGGGATGTGGTAGCTGAGCCGCGCCCCGCCGCCGAGGCGGCGAAGCACGCCCTGGAGGATGAGCGAGCTGGTGGTGCCGTCCACGTCGTAGTCGGTGACGATGCGCACCGCCTCGCCGTCGCGCACGGCCCGCCGGACCCGCTCGACCGCGATGTCCATGCCACGCATGGCGTAGGGGTCGTGGAGGTGGCCCCACGCGGGGGCGAGGAAGGCATCGGCCGCCGCGGGGCCGACCCGCCGCAGCACGCAGGCTGCAGCGACCGGGGGCAGCCCGAGACGGGCGGCGAGGGGCAGAGCCTCCGCGGGACGGGCGGGAGGGAGAGACCAGAGTTGGCCGAGCAAGGAGCGCATGTTCGGGCTGTATCGCCGGCCGCCGCGCCCGGCCCGGACACAATGCGTCCGGGCACATGTGGGGCCGATCGGATAACCGCCACGGCGTTGGAGCTTGCATGACCCGCCCAGACCTCGACCCCCGCGTCCAAACCACCGGTGAGGTCGGGGTGCTCGTGCGCGATGCGTTCCACGAGTTCAACAACCTCGCCATGTTTCTCCAAACCAGCGCGAGCGTGTTGCGCGGCGAGCTGGCCGAGGCCGGCCCCAATCCGGCGATCGACGAGTCCCTGGCGGATCTCGACGTCGGTCTGCAGCGCATCGTCACCATCAACCGCCGCCTGCGGGATCTCGTGACCTCCCGCGTCCAAGAGCCGCTGGTCGCCACACCGCTCCTGCCGCTGCTCGACGCCGCCATCGACACCGCCACGGCCGGCCGCGCCCACACCCGCGCCGTGGACGCCGGCCCGGAGGCCGCGGTCCCCGCGGTGCCGGCCCGCCTGCACCACGCCCTCGTCGGGCTCGTGCGCGGCGTCCTCGGGTTCAGCAGCGCTCCCGCACGCCCCACGCTGCGCGTCGTTCGCCTCCCCGACACCGAAGACGGCCTGCGCCTCCGCTTCTCGTCCGATGGCCCGGGCCCCACGTCGCACCAGCGCGCCGAGCTCTTCCAGTCCGTGTTCAAGCTGCCCCCCGGCCAAGCGGTGGATCCGCACAGCCTCGGCCTCGTGCGCGCCCTCGTCGGCGAGCACATGGGCGAGCTGCGCCTCGTGGACGGGCCAGACGGCGCCTGGCTGGAGCTCCTCCTCCCGACCGACCTCCCCGCCCCGCTCTGAGGCCCGCCGTGCAGCCGCTCATCCCGTACTTCGAGCCCTTCTCCATCCCGATCAGCGGGGACTTCGGCATCCACGGCTTCGGCATCCTCGTGGCGCTGGGCTTCGTGTTCGGGTCCCGCGTGGCGATGGGCAAGGCCCGCCGGGACGGCATCGACCCGGAGCTCATCAACAAGCTCATCGGCTGGCTCGTGCTCGGCGTCTTCGTCGGCGGGCACCTGGGCCACCTGCTGTTCTACTACCCGGAGCAGCTCAAAGAAGACCCGATGGTCCTCTTCCAGGTGTGGAAGGGGCTCTCCTCCTTCGGCGGCTTCATCGCGTGCACGCTGCTGGGCGTCTGGTTCTTCGGCAGCGAAGACGCCAAGGTCCGCGCCGCCAACAAGCTGCGCAAAGAGCGCGGCGAGGCCCTGCTGCCGCGCGTCAACATCTGGCACTACGCCGACGCCGTGCTCTACGGGTTCACGCTGGGGTGGTTCTTCGGGCGCATGGGCTGCTTCTCCGCGCACGACCACCCGGGCACCGAGACCTCGTTCTACCTCGGCGTCTACGGCATGTGCCCCGATTCGCCCCAGACGGTCGCCTGCCACGACCTCGGGCTCTACGAGGCCATCTGGTCGCTCGCCATGTTCGGCGTCTTCTGGCTGCTGGACAAGAAGCCCCGCTTCCCCGGCTTCTTCACGGGGGTCCTGCTCACGGTGTACGGGCCCTTCCGGCTGTTCCTCGACATCTTCCGGCACCCGTCCACCGACACCCGCTACTTCGGCTTCACCCCGGCGCAGTACGGCAGCGTGCTGCTCGCGGTGGCGGGGGTGTGGATCCTCACCCGCCGCCGCCATCTGGCGCCCATTCGCCCGGCGGCCTGAGCGCGGCGGCGCCGGCCGCCCTGCTCAGAAGCGGACGCCCGCCCCGCCGGACACCACGAGCCCGCGCATCCCGAAGCCGCCGAGATCCGCCGCGCCGTCGTTGGTCTCGAAGCGGTACGCGCTCTGGAGGCCGTAGCCGGCTTCGAGGTGCGCGCCGAGGCGGAGGCCCTTGGTCACCTTCACGGGCTTGAGGTCCACGCCCGCGGCCGCGAACCCCCCGAAGGACCACGCGGTGTCCTGCACCTGGCCCACGTTGTCGTCGCGGTCCGGGTCGGTGTCGAAGGACACCCGCCCCACGCTCACCGAGGCCTGCGCGGTGGCGTAGGGCGCGACCCAGCGCCACCGCGCGACCTGGGCCTTCGGCCCGACGCGCAAGGCGTTCCCGATGAAGCCAGCGCGGAACTCCGCCTCCTCCAGGCCGCCGTCGGCGCTGTACACCTCGACGTCCGAGCCGTCCACGCCGCGCTGCCAGCCGACCACGAGCCCCAGGTTCTTGGAGAACCCGTAGACCCCGCGCAGCCCGACGCTGGCGTAGCCCGGG
The DNA here is from genome assembly GCA_040373935.1 of Alphaproteobacteria bacterium. Lineage (GTDB taxonomy): Bacteria > Myxococcota_A > UBA796 > UBA796 > UBA2385 > JBEIVK01. The sequence goes on along the minus strand of JBEIVK010000140.1, from coordinate 3,495 downwards.
TCCGCCGAGACCACGTCCCAGGACGGGCCGGCCACGCCGATGCGCGAGGCCTCGAAGGACAGCTCATGGCCGGCCGCGAAGGCCTGCCCCATTCCCACCATCAAGAGCGTCGCGAGCATGGCTCAGTCCTCCCCGCGGCGCGGCAGGGCGCGCTCGCTCAGCAGGTTCATCGTCGCGAATCCGGACGCGACCTCCTTCCCCACCTCCGTCGCCCCCGGCGACAGGAAGCTCACCAGCCCGAAGGCCTCGTCGTGCAGCACCACGAAGGTGCCGTCCGGCAGGCTCGTCAGGCGCACCGGCGGCGCGGGCAGCTCCACCTCGACCGCGAAGCTCGGCGTCGCGAGGTCGATCTGAAGCAGCGACTCCACGCCGTCGAGCAACAGCAACGCGAAGCCGCCGCCCGCGTCGTCGCTCACGGTCTCCAGGGCCACGGGAGCGCTCGACAGCGTGAGGCTGGTCGCGCGCGTGCCCTCGTCCAAGTCCACGACCACCAGCCCGTCGGCGCCGCCCGCCGCCAACGCCCCGCCCGCGAGATCCACGGGCTGCCCGCCCAGCAGCCCCAACGCGTAGCGCCCGCCGCCCGCGAGGGACAGCGCCGTGACCGCGCGATCGGCCGGGTACTCCGTCACCTTTCCGGTGGCGGTGTCCAGCTTCACGATGTCACGGCTGCCGCCCTGGCGGTTCCAGCCGACCACCCGCCCCTCACCCACGAGCAGACCGCCCATCGGGTCGTCCACGGCGATCTGGTCCGTCAGCTCGTCGATGGCGTGGTCCAGCACGTCCACCCGCGCGAGGCCGTCGTAGCCGATGAAGGTGCGGTCTGCGTCCGGCACCACCGCGAGGTCCGCCGGCACGGCGTCGAGGTCTTCGATGTCGATGGAGAAGGTGGTCAGGTCGATCTTGTAGAGCTCCGGCCGGCCCTGCATCGCGACGATGACCTGGCTGCCGTCCGGCGAGAGCACCGCGTCTTGCGGCGCGATGCGGACGTCCGGATCCGTCACGAGCGGGAAGGTGGCGTCGATCTCGAAGGACGCGAGGTCCACCAGCACCGCCTGGGACACCGACAGCACGACCGCCTTCGACTGGTCCTGCGTGAAGATGACGCCCTGGGTGGGCACGCCCAGGCTCACCGCCCGCCGCTGCCCGCCGTCGAGCGGCTGGAAGACCACCTCCGTCAAGTCCGTGATGCCGTCCTGCGCGACATCGTAGCCGCGCGACCCGTCGTGCCACTGCACCAGCGTCTTGCCGTCGGGCGTGAAGGTCTGCCGGTTCAGGTGGCCGCGGTGCGGGAACACGTCCACCACCCGGCCGTCCTGAACCACGTTCAACTCTACGCCCTCGCTCAGCTCCTCGCCCGGACAATCGTCGACCAGCACGATCTCCTCATCGTCCAGCGCGCAGATCGGCCAGGTCGACACCGCGAGGACCCGCGCGCCGTCGGGCGTGCCGATGAGCCGCACGGGCGCCGCGCCGTTCAGGTCCACCGGCGCCCAGCTCCCGTCCGGGCGGGCGACCACGAGGGCCCCCGCGGCCGGCAGCCGGATGTAGGCGCCATCGGCGGCCGCCACCGCCGCCGGGTCCCAGAGCGGCCCTTCGAGATCCGCGTATCCATCCCCGGGGATCCGCTCCCACGGGGCGCAGGCCGCGAGCACGGCCGGAAACAACGTCGCAAGCAAGCGCATCGCGGCCTCCTCAGTAGGTGATGCCGGAGTTCAGCTCGAACCCCGTGATGGTCTGGAGCGTGCCGCGGTCCGTGTCGTAGAAGGACAGGCGGCCGAGGTCGTGCTCCTGGCTGGCGTACAGGATGCGGGTCTCGGGCAGCACGCCGATGTGCACCGGCACGCTGCGCAGCGCGATGTCGTAGGGGAGCAGCGTGTCGTAGTCCAGGCGCACGACCAGCGGCTCACCGTCCATAATGAAGAAGCCGGTGCGCCCATCGGCGGTCTGGGTGAAGGTCGTCGGCTCGGCGGGCAGCCGGATGGGGTTGGGGAAGAAGTCCGCGAGGTCGATGAGCGTGAGCCCGTAGGCCCCGCGCAGCGGGCTGTCGCTCGACGCCCCGGTGTCGCCGCGGTCGTGGAAGACCAACGCCACCCCGCCGTCCGGGCTCACCGCGAGCCGCTGCACCGGCTTCTCCAGCCCGAAGACCGTCACCGCCGCGGACGGGTCGGCCGCCGTGCGGTCCCACACGCCGTAGACGCCGCGCCCCGACTGCGTGGAGTAGAGCAGGCCCTTCGTGCCATCCGGCGACATCACGACGCTCCCCCACACCTCGGAGTCCGGCAGCGCCACGACCTCCGGCGTGAGGAACGGGTCCGTCAGGTCGTAGATCCACAGCTCCGCCGCGCCGCGGGCCACCGCCACCGCCTGGCTTCCGTCGGGCGTCACGTCGAGGTCCGTCGGGTTCTCGCCCACGTCCACGCGACTCACCACGCCCGTCGCCAGCTCCACCACCGCCAGGGTCGTCGCCCCAAACTGCCGCACCAGCGCGTAGCGCCCGTCCGGCGACAGCAGGACCTCCTCGGCGGCCGGCGGATCCACCGTGTCCGTGCTGATCTGCACGCGCTGCGGCGCCGGCACCTCGGCCGTCAGGTCCACGATGGCGAGGTAGGCGTCGCTCACCACCACCGCCGTCTCCGCGTCCGCCGTAAACTGAATCTGCCGCGGATTAAATCCGACGACCATCGGAAAATGTGCGCCGTCCGCCACACGCACGAGGCTCACCTCATTGAACGACTGCGTGCCGCCGTTGGACGCGTCCCCCTCGTCCGCCGCGTCGCGGTCATAGAAGCAGGCCACCCACTGCCCATCCGGCGACATCACCATCTGGTTGAGGTTCGGCCGCACCGCCACCGTCCGCACCGCGAGGCTCTCGCTGTCCACGAGCGACACCGTGTCCGAGCCGCGGTTGAACACCGCCGCGTGCGTGTAGTCCCCCGAGGTCAGCACCACATGCGGGTCTACGCCCACCTCGGCCGTCAGCACCGCAAGGCTCGGCACCGCGATGCGCGTCACCGTGCCGCGCGTCGCGTTCGCCACGAAGACGTAGGTGCGGGTCGACGCCGGCCGCAAGGACAGAAAGTCGTTCTCGTCCTCCGAGCCCAGCCCGTCGTCGCCGGTGTCGGCGAAGTCGCCGCCCCCGCCGCCATCGCCGCCGTCCGCGGGCGGCGCGCCGAAGTTCGCGGTGTCGTAGGCGCCACCGTCCTCCATGCTCATCGCGTAGTCTGCGCTGCCGCAGCCCATCGGCGCCAGCAACGCCAGGATCGTCCACACCGGATGTACAGAGCGCATCGCCCCTCCAGGATGCGCTGCACCTTAGCATGAACCGTGCCAGCGCACCCGAGGCGCCTCCGAGGCCCACCTTTCGAGGGCCGCCGCCGCGGCCGGGGCCCGCCGCGCGGCAGAGCGCGACATTCCGGTCGGACCCAGCCGGCCAACCGGCCCTCGACGGGGCGCCCCGTCGGCCCCGCGGGCCGCCGGCGGCCCTCCGACGGGGTC
>JBEIVK010000468.1:0-3688 GCA_040373935.1 Alphaproteobacteria bacterium | reverse complement strand
GCGCTGCCGCGACCCCGCAGGGCACGGGGTGCCGGGCGCGGCGCGCCCGGCAGGCGCCCAAGCGCGCCCGGACTATCGGCCGCCGTTGCGCCCGCCGCGCTTGCCGCCGCGGTTTTTCCCGCCCTGGCCGGCTTGGCGCTGGGTGAAGTCGCCGAAGTAGCAGGTGGCCTCGAGGCCGCCGTGCCAGTAGAACCCGCCGCTGGCGGCGATGGGCTCTTCGAGGCTTTCGACCTGGTACTCTTGGAGGGCGTTGACGCTCGGCTTGAAGAAGAGGGCGACCTCGACCGCCTGCTTCTTCATGCGGTAGATGCCGCCGACGTGCACGCGCGCGTTGTAGTTGCGGTTGGTGAGGGAGGTGGCCTCCTCGTTGTAGCTGCCGTCGAACTTCATGCGGCCGAAGCCGACGCCGCCGCCGAAGAAGGCGTGGCCGCGGGACTCGGAGAAGAAGATCTTGTCGGCTTGGAGGCTGAACTCGCGGATGCCGGTGCCCCCGAAGCTGCCGACGAGGAGCTGGCCGGAGGCGCGGAACTCGCGGTTCATCCAGACCGTGCCCTTGGCGCCGACCGTGAGGTCGCCCCGAGCGGCGTCGAGCGTGGTGATGCGGCCCTTCTCGTCGGTGTGGCCGTTGAGCGAGGCCGGGGCGTCATCGCCCAGCTTGGGGAAGGCCGTGGGGAACTCGAAGGGGTACATCACGGACTGGATGGACGGGCCAATGCCCCACATGGGCGTGTTGTCGCCAGCGGACGCGACGGGGGCAGCGAGGGCGAGGACGAGCGGCAGCATCAGGGCGACTCCTCTGGAGAAGGGGGCGGGCCGGCGGGCGACGGGGACGACGGCGCCCCTCCGACGCGAATGGCGCCCGGAGATTCGGTGTAACGGATCACCGGGTCGATGATTCCCTGGCGGCGCATGCGCGGCGAGACCTCGATGCGCACGGCCAGGCCAGGGGTGACGGAGAACTTCTGGCCGGCGAAGGTGTACTCGCCGCGCGGGAGCATGCCGATGAAGACGCCGTCTTTGCGGGCGACCTCGATCGCGGCCTCGACGGCGCGGCGGTGGTTGGGGTCGAAGGGCAGCTCGCCGGCGTCGAGCGCGGCGGAGCGCGCGGGGACGCTGACGAGCTCGACGAGGCCGTAGTTGTTGTCGATGTCCCAGAGCCAGTCCACGACCTCGCGGGTGGCCTTGATCTTGACGGCCTCTTTGAGGCGATCGTAGGCGGCGAGCACGTCGCCGGCCTCGCGGGCGGCCATGGCGCCGTGGATGTGGTCTTGCAGGTTGAGCGCGGTGCCGAGCTTGAGCAGCTCTTGGTACTTGCGCTCGACACCGGGCCAGATCTGCCGCTGGGCGAGCTTGGACATCTCGTCGGCGATGCGGTCGTGCTCGGCGGAGTTGACGTCGTCGGCCCGCGCCGGGGCCGCACAGACGACGGCGAGGGCGAAGAACAGGGAGCGGAGGGCGACGGTCATCGCGGAATCCGTGGGTGGCAGGCCGGCGGGACCCCCGGAGGACCCTCGCTCGCATGCGTTTATTCTCCGGCGCGCCTGCGTGCCCGCGGGGCCGTGGCCGGGCGGCGCCAATGCCGTTAGGCCCTGGGGGTGTCCGACTATCGCCTCGTCCTCAAGAGCGCCCTCCCGCACGGCATCATCGCGGGGGTTGAGCTGCCGCCGGCCGCCGAGCCACCGTCACCGGAGGTGATCGCGCGCCTGCACCCAGAGGAGGCGGAGATCGCGGCCGGTCTTCGCGGGCACCGCTTGGTGGCCTTCGTGGGCGGGCGCCTCGCCGCACGCGCCGTGCTGGGCGCGCTGGGCCGCAAGGCGGGGCCGGTGCTCGCCGGGCCACGGGGCGAGCCGCTGGCCCCGGAGGGCGTTTCGCTCTCCATCAGCCACAAGCAGGGCATCGCGGTGGCGCTCGCGGCCCGCGCCGAGCTGGGGGACATCGGGGTGGACCTCGAAGACCTCGGCCCGCCGCGCGACGGCATCGCGGCGCGGGTGCTGCGCCCAGAGGAGCGCGCGGCGGTGGACGCGCTGGCGGAGGGGCGGCGGTGGACGGCGACGCTGCAGCGCTTCGTCGTCAAGGAGGCGATTTACAAGGCGCTCGCGCCGCGCCTCCAGCGCTTCATCGGCTTCGAGGAGGCGGCCGTGACGCCCCACACGGATGGGCGGGCCGTCGTGGAGCTGCACCTCGCCGGTGAGGCCGCGCCGGTCGCGATCGACGCGCGCCTGACCTGGCTCGACGAGCATCTCGTGGGGAGCGTGGTCGCCCGCTGGTCCTGAGGCGGTCGGCGCGCCCGGACTTGCATGGACGGCCTCACAGCCCGTAGACTGACACCGCGGCGGCGCCCGCAAGAGAGGCCACGATGGCAGAGTCGGCGGATCCGACGGTCCAGACCTTGTTCAAGCAGTGGCGGAGCGGCGACGCCGTCGCCGGCCAGGCGATGGCCCAGAAGTTCACCGACTGGTACTACGCGGTGACGACCGTCCGGCTGGGCGAAGTCGGCGGGCGCGCGGCCTTGCAGCGGGCCTGCGCGGGCTTTGCCCAGGGCATCGCCACGGTCACGCGCGCGGGAGACCTCGTGGACTGGGCGCACGACGTGCTGCGCCGGGAGCTGGAGGCCGCCGGCGGCCGCAGCGGGGGCGCCGACACCGCCAACGCGCTGACGGGAAATCGCCCAGCATCGGCGCTGCTGCTGCACGTGGCGCCGGCCCTCACCGAGACGCAGCGGCGCCTCCTGCACGCGACCTACACCGCCGAAACCCCGACGGACGCGCTCATCGCGCAGGCCGAGGCGGCCGGGGGATGGCCGCAAGCGGTGCTCGACGCGCGGCTCGCCCTCAAGCGCGCGCTGCGGGACCGCGCGGGCGTGGCCCTGCAGGTGGTTCCCCTCGCCCCGGACTTGGACCGCGCGCCGATGCCACTGTACGAGGCAGCCCGCATGGCCTCGGCCGAAGAAGAGGGCTTCTTCGAGAAGTGGCTGGTCTCCGACCTGGACCTCTGTCGAGACGTCGCGGAGTTCTCGGTGTTTGCCCATGCCTTGCGCGCCGGGGCGATGCCGGTGGTGGTCGCCGCCCCCGCGGCGCCGCGCCTCGTCGTGGACCCGCCGCGCGCCGCTGCTTCTCCCGCGGAGCGTCCGGCGGCGGTGCAGCCGGCGCCGCGCCCGCCGGCGTCGCAGGTCGGTCTGGCGATCTTCGGGGTGGTGCTGGCCCTGGTCGCGGTGGTGCTGGTGTTGGTCTACTTCCTGCCCGGCGCCGGCGCGTGAGCGACGACGCCGGGTCGCCCTGGGCGATGGACCGCGAGGTCCTGGGCAGCTTGCGCCTCGGGGTCGCCGAGGAGGCGCTGGCGCGCGACGACTGGCACCGCGCCCTCGTCGAAGCCGAGGAGCTGCTGGCCGAGACGGCCGGGCACGTGGGTGCGCTCTCGGTGGTCGCGCGCGCGGCGTGGTCGCTCGGCGACTACGGGATGGCGCGGGCGGCCGCGGAAGCCTGGGCGCGGGCCGTGCCCTCCGACGCCGACGCGCGGCGCTGGCTCGCAGAGGCGCGCTACGGGGCTCTCGACTTCGAGGGCACGGTGGCCTTGTTGGACGGCGGCGCGGGCGACGCCGTGCTGCAAGAGCTGGGTGCGCGGGCCTACGAGCACCTCGGGCAGGCGGGGAGCGCCGCCGCCGCGCTGGAGCGCGCGCGCGCGGCCGGGG
>JBEIVK010000322.1:0-4964 GCA_040373935.1 Alphaproteobacteria bacterium | reverse complement strand
GGGCGCCGCGGGCGTTGGGCCCCGGGCCGGCCGGGCTTGGCGGGGTGCGCTTGGGGGTGGGGTTGCGGTGGGGGCGCCCCCCCGCCGCCCCCAGAACGCCCGCCCTCAACCTGGGGACCAGGCCCAGTCCACCGCGCCCACGGCCGCGCACGCGCCCTCGGGGCCGCCGGTGTCGGGGGCGTCGCGGAGCGTGGCGGCAGCGTCGGCGCAGAAGGCGTCCACGGCGCCTGCGGCCTCGGCGTCGGCTTCGAGCTGGCGCAGCTCCCAGGCCCAGGTGTCGCAGGAGTCGAGGAAGGCGCGCTCGTCGGCATAGCCGGCGTCGGGCCAGCCTTGGCCGCGGGCGTGGAGGCAGGCCCGCCACGCGGCGGCGGCCCGCGCGCAGACGGCGGCGCAGGGGTCCGGCGGGCGGGCGCAGCCGGCGAGCCCCACCGCGAGCGGGACGGCGAGCGCGCGGAGGGCCCGCCTCACGGCGAGTCCGGCGGCGAGAAGGCCAGGGAGACCGGGCCGAGGCCGAGGTCGATGGGGGCGTCGGTGCGCTCGGTGCAGGTGGCCGGATCGAGGATGCGGAGGCCGGGGCGGACGGCCGCGGGGTCCTCCCAGCCCCAGTGTTGCGCGAGCCAGACGGTGCCGTCGGGGGCGGCCTCGGCGGCGGCGAGGAAGGCGGCGGTCTCGCTGTGGCGGGTGGCGGTGCCGGCGTCGAGGTCCACGCAGTCGATGGCGCTGGCGCTGTAGTCGCGGCGCAAGCGGACGAGCAGCGCGTGCCGCCCGGTCGCGGCGGCCTGAAGGGGGGCGTCCTCGGCGGTGTCCATCGGGAAGAGCGGCGTGAGGCCAGGGAGGGCCGGGTCCAGGGCGAACAGGCCGCCGGGCTGGCCGCCGAAGGCGCGGGCCCGGACGAGGAGGCGGGGGTCTCCCGGCCACGGGGCGACGGCGGGGTTGCCAGCGGCCTCCCAGGACTGGAGGACGCGGCCGTCGGCGCAGTCGAGGGCGACGATGCGGCCGCCGGTGTCCACCCAGCCGGCCGACTGGTCCAGGCGTTGCAGGGCGACGTAGAGCACGCCGTCGCGGGCGACGAGGCTTCCCGGCTCGGGGCCGATGCCGTCGCCGTCGGCGAAGGCGCGGAGGTCCGCCGTGGGGCCGCGCAGGCCCGTCGCTGGATCCCAGGAGGGGAGGGTGTCGCGGTTGAGCAGGGCGACCCACAAGAAGCCGCCGCAGACCGTGGCGTCCACCGGGTTCGGCGGCGGGCTCGCGCCGTCGGCCACCGACCACTCGCGCTGCGGGGCGGACCAGTCGCCGGGGCGGTAGAGGCGCACGGTGTCGTGGCCGTAGCGGTTGAGCTGGATGACGAGCCCGGGGGCGCTGCGCACGGCCGGGTCGCCCGTGAGGGTGGCGCGGCCGGCGCGGACGGCGCGGCCGTCGAGGGAGACGGTGGCGAGGGCGCCGGTGGCGTAGTCCAGGCTCGTGGTGGCGACGACGGCGAGGGGGCCATCGGAGAGGCCGGTGTCCTCGGGGGTGGGGCGCTTGCCGGGGGAGGGCAGGCAGGCGGCCAGCCCCCAGAACGGGAGGAGGCGGATCATCCGGTGCTCCGGGCGGGCTCCCACCGGAGCGAGAACAGGAAGGTGCGGCCGGCCAGCGGGTAGCCGGCGAAGTCCGTGAGGGGGGCGACGGCGCGCGGGCCGTCGGGGGCGGCGAGCGGGTCCACCGGCCAGACCAGGGTGGTGCGGTCGAAGAGGTTGCGCACGCCCAGCTCGGCCCAGAGCGGCCCGGCGCCGGCGCGGGCGAAGGCGCCGTGAATGGCGCGGGGCGGCGCCGAGAAGATGCCGGTGGCGTCAAAGGTGTTGGCGGCCGTCCAGGAGAAGTCGTGGCCGAGGCGCAGGTGCGGGCCGGCGTGGACGAAGACGCCGCTGGCGGCCTCCCAGCGCGGCAGGCGGGGCACCGGGTTGCCGCGGACGGCGGGGTCTGCGGTGAGCAGGACCGAGGGCGTCCAGCCGAAGCTGGCCCGGAGGCCCAGCCAGGGGGCGGGGCTGAGGTCCAGGCCGGCCTCGACGCCCTGGACCGCGGCGGCGCCGAAGTTGACCGGGCGCGCGACCCGCTGGGCGTTCTGGACGAGGACGATGGCGTCCGTGCTGCGCTTCCAGAAGTGGTCCACCTCGAGCGCGAGGCGGCGGCCCTGGCCGCTCCAGGCGCCGCGCAGGCCGATCTCGGCCGTCCAGGCGGACTCGGGGCGGAGGCCCGGGTTGCCGACGATGGCGCCGCGGTCCCCGAACAGCTCGGTGGGATCGGGCACGCGCCAGGCGCGAAAGCCGGCGGCGCGGAGGTCCAGCCCGGGAGCGGCGGACCAGCGCAGGGCCAAGCGCGGGTCTGCCCGGGTTTGGGGGGCGATGGCCTGCGGGGCGTCGGCCATGTGGACGACGGTGGCGGTGACGCCGGGAGAGGCGTGCAGGCGGTCGCCGGGGCCGTGGACGTCCAGCACGGCGAGGGCGGCAGCGACGGCGCGGGCGCGGGGCGCCGGGGGCGTTCCGGCGAGGGGGTCTTCGGCGGACCAGGCGTCGCGGCGGGCCTGGACGGTGACGAGGGGAACGAGGCCGGGGCGCGGGGCGCCGCCCGCGTGGACGAGGAGCCCGGCGGTGGAGAAGCGGCTGTCCAGCGCGTTGGGGCCGACGCCGAGCTCGCCCGCGGGGTCGGCGAAGGACTCGGCGCGCCACACGCCGAAGGCGCGGGCGAGGGCGCACCAGGCGCCGGCCGAGACATCGGCTTGGAAGAGGGCGACGCCGCGCGTGGACGACAGGGCGGCGGTGGGGGCCGGGGCGCCGACGGGGCCGGGCACGCCTTCTTGACGGGAGAAGGCGCTGCCGAAGGAGGTGAAGCGCCAGCGGCCGGCGGCGGTGCGGGCGCGGGCTTGGGCGGACCACTGGGCCTTGGCGTTGTTGGCGCGGCGGGCGAAGCGGTCGTCGAGGCGCTGGAAGGCGGTGCCGTTGTCGTCGAAGAACGGGAAGTCGCCCGCGCTCGTGAAGCCCTCGGCCGTGGCGTCCACCTGGGCGCCCCCGCGGGACGCGCCGCTGCCGTGCACGAGCAAGCGGCGCGCGCCGTAGGAGCCGACCGTGCCGGCGGCGCGCACGCCGGGCGCGCCGGTGGCGCTGACGAGGTTGAGCACCCCGCCCATCGGCGCGGCCCCGAAGGACGGCGGTGGCAGGCTCCGGTAGACCTCGACGCGGGAGAAGGCGGCGAGCGGCAGCTCTGCGAGGTCCACGCCGTCGGCGCCGTCGGGGTTGAGCGGCACGCCGTCGATGTGCACCTGGACCTGGCGCGCGCTGCTGCCGCGCAGGCTGAGGCTCGCGCGGTCTCCCAGGCCGCCCAGGCTGTTGACGGTGGTGCCGGGGAGCGCCTCCAGGACCTCTGCCAGCTCGGCGCCCTCGGCGAGCCGCTCGTCCACCTCGACCGCGCTGGGCATCGCGCCGCCGGCGGCCGTGGCGACGCTGCGGGTGCCCTCGACCACGAGCGCCTCCGCGGCGCGGGCGGAGCGCGGCAGGGCGAGGGCGAGGATGGCGAGGACGGTGGACAGCGCGGAAGCCGGGCCGGGGCCGGCGACGCCGACACGCCCCCGCGGGGCGGCCTGCGTGGCGCTTCACCCCGAAGTGCGACGGTGGACCTCGAAGGCCGGTCTCCTGGCTGCCGGATCGACCGCCCCCATCGGCCTTCCGGGCGGACCCGTGGCAGAGGATGGGGGCGTCCCCGGGGCACAGTGGCGGGGGCCGCGCCGGCTCCCCGTGGTGGACACGGGCCCGGCTTCCCAGTTTCACCCACCGGCGCGGCCGGCGGGCACCTTCGAGGCTGGTGAAGAGAAGGAGCGCGGCTGGAGGCTACGCCAGCCGTGCCCCGCCCGCAAGCGGCCCGGGCCTGCGCCCCGGGCGCGGGCGCCTATTGGGACGCCTGGAGGATGAGGTCTGCCATCGTGGTGGGCAGGGCCTTCTGGGCGGCGAGCTTGCCGACCCAAGCGGGGATGTTTCCGCCGGCCTCCGAGCAGATTTGGTAGCGCACGCGCGTGCCGGACGCCGTGCGTTCGAAGATCCAGCCGCCGACATTGCGCCCGGAGGGCACGGCCGACGGGAAGCGGGCACGGACCTCTGCGATGGCGGCTGGCTGGGCGTCCTCGGGAATGTCGACCCACGTGAAGCGCGCCGCGTCGGCCGACTGCGTGGCGGTGCCGCGCAGGAGCCAGTAGCGGTCGTCGACCGGGGAGGGGTTGTCCAGGACCTGCAGGTAGTCGAAGGAGCTGGCGCGGGTGAGCGACTTGCTGTATGGGAGCTTAAAGCTGGACCAACGCGCGCTGCCGTCGATGTCGCGGGCGGTGGCGAGCAGGCGGTCCAGGCTCGCCTGCGTGTCCACCGCGCCCTCGAGGCAGTCGACCCCGGCGGCCGGCTTGTGCCGGACGGTGATCGGCCCGACGCCGCGCTCCGTGGTGGTGGTGACGGGCGCCCAGCCGGCGGGGCTGGCGAGGGCGGCCTGGAGATCGGCCACCGACGCCGCTGCGGCGTCGGCGTGGAGGGCGAATGCGAGGGCCAGGATCATGGGCGCACCGACGGCGGGACCGCAGCATGCCACGGCGGCGGGCCGGGCGGGGAGAAGAGGCCGGCCGCCCCGAGCAGGGCTTGGGTGACCGGGTGGGCGGGCGCGGCGCAGACGGAGGCCCAAGGACCGCATTCGACGGCGAGGCCCGCGTCGAGCACGAGCAGCTCGGTGGCGCGGCCGGCCAGCTCGGCCGGGTCGTGGGTGATGGTGAGCACGGTGAGCCCGTGGGCGTGCTGGGCGGCGTCGAGGGCGCCCCGCACGGCGGCGGCGGCGACGGGGTCCAGGTGGGCGGTGGGCTCGTCGCAGAGGAGCACGCGGGGCCCTGGCAGCAGGGCGCGGGCCAGGAGCAAGCGGCGGCGCTCGCCACCGGAGAGCGCGCCGGGGCGGCGGGCCAGGTG
>JBEIVK010000954.1:0-1626 GCA_040373935.1 Alphaproteobacteria bacterium | reverse complement strand
CGCCGCGTCCTCGCCGCGGAGGGCATCGCCGCCTGCGACCTCGGGCCTGCCTTGCGGGCCCGGCACGCCGCCGGGGAGCGGCCGTACTTCCGGTACGACGGCCACTGGAACGCCGTGGGGCACGGGGTGGCGGGGGAGGGGCTGGTGGGCTGCGGGGTGGGTCGACGGGGGGAGTGATGGCGGGGGGCGGGGCGGGAGGCCGTCGAGGGGTCCGTCGAGTCACCTCCCACCACCCCGCGCCTCCGCCCCCGCTCAGCGCGGACGCTCCAAGGCCCGCACCAGCCCGCGCCCGAGCGCCCGCTGCACGACGTCGGCGAGCGCCGGGTCGCGCGCGCACGCCTCCCGGAGCTCCGCAGCCTGCCAGCGCAAGAGGCGCAGCGGCGTGACGGCCACGGCGTCGCTGTTCGTGGGGCCGTGACGGAGAAAGGCGGCATCGCCAAGGAAGTCACCGGGGCCGAGGGTGCGCGCGGGGCCGTGGAGGGGGCGGAGGTCGACGTGGCCGTCGGCGATGAGCCAGAGGTGCGCGGCGGGCTGCCCGCCCGTGGTGAGCGCGGCAGCCGCGGCCGCCTCGACCCACTGGCCGGCGTCGAGCAGGCGGCGAACGGGGTGGAGGGGGAGGTCGGCGAAGGCGTGGGCCTGGAGGCGCTGCTCTTCGGCGGTGAACGCGGGAGGGCGGCGGGCGAGGATGGCGAGCCAGCCCTGCCGGAGATTGATGGCGCCAAAGACGAGGTTCCAGCCGATGGACGACCACAGGGGCGCCGGCTGGAGCACGGCGAAGGCGAGAAACAGCAGGCTGGCGGCGATGTGGAGACCGCGCAGCAGCAGGATGCCGCGGGCAGAGAGCGCGAGCAGGAGCAGGAGGTTGGCGGCATGGAAGAGGAGGTCCATGGGTCACCGCGCGAGGGGTTGGGCGTCGGCGACGATGGCGAGGGCGGCCCCGAGGAGGGCGCGCGCGGACGGGTGGTCTCCGAGGCTGCGGCTGCGGTGGACCAGCCGCACGACCCCGGCGGCGTCGAGGAGCACGGCGCCGGCCTGCTGGTGGGGGTCCCCCTGGATGGGGCCGGCGACGTGGCCGCCGACGAAGGCCCGCGCCTGCTCGTAGAGGCCGCGGGGGCCCCACCCGCCCCACGCGCCATGGGCGAGGCCGGCGATGCGGTGGGCGGTGAGGGTCTCGTCGGTGAAGCAGCGGACGGGGCTGTAGAGGAGGCGCTGCTGCTGGAGAAAGCCGGCGATGAAGTGGGGGGCGCCGCAGCCGATGAGCACGACCTGGACGCCGAGGCGGTCGAGCTCAGGGAGGGCGGGGCGGAGCCGCTCGATCCCCTCGCTGCACCCGATGCAGCCGAAGTGCCGGATGAACCGAAGGACGGTGGGCCGATGGGCCCACACGTCGGCGAGGGCGTGGGGGGTGCCGGCGGCGTCGCGGACGGTGCACGCGGCGAAGGCCTCGGGCGGCGGTGCGCCAATCTGGAGCATGGGGCGGTTCCGGGGTGAGAGGGAGGGAGGGCGCAGTCTACCGGGTGGGTCGACGGGTGGAGAGACGACGCGCGCGCCGGGCGCAGCAGGCGGGGCCACCGCGCCAGGGACCGGAGCCGGCGGCCCGCAGGGCCGGTGCGCAGCACGGAGCGG
>JBEIVK010000733.1:0-2366 GCA_040373935.1 Alphaproteobacteria bacterium | reverse complement strand
GGCGTTACGGGGGAAACCTTGGTTTCCCCTGTCCTCCGATGAAGATGCCGGCGGGGCGACGCGGCCCGCGCGCGCGGGTGGCGGGGCGGGATCATCCCGGGGCGCGGCGGGCGCGGGCGGCGGCGACGAGGGTGGCGCCGGCGGCGAAGAGGGCGCAGGCCCAGGGGAAGAGCCAGCCGCCGCGGAGGAAGAGGGTGTCTTCGGCGGCGAGGCGGATGGGCGCGAGGGCGACGACCTCGGTGAAGGGGGTGGTCTCGCCGACGATGCGGCCGTGGGGCTCGACGACCCAAGAGACGCCCGTGTAGGCGAGGCGGGCGAGCGGGCGGCCGAGCTGCATGGCCTGGACGGCGGTGAGCATGGCGTGCTGGTGGGGGCTCGCGGTGTCGCCGAACCAGGCGTCGTTGGTGATGACGACGAAGAGGTCCACTGGCGGGGCGGCGGGATCTGGCTGGAAGAGCGGCTCCATCGCGCGGTCGAGGATGGCCTCGTAGCAGATGGGCGTGGTGAAGCGGTAGTCGTGGCCGGCGCGGGTGCGGCCGGTGAAGAGCGTGGGGCGCGTGCCTTTGCGGAAGTCGCCGGGGCCCTGGATGATGGACTTGAGGAAGGGGAAGGTGTCGGAGAGCGGGATGTACTCGCCGAAGGGCAGCGGCACCATCTTGTCGTAGCGGTCTTGCAGGCCGCCCTCGCGCGAGAAGAAGTAGTCGCTGTTCCAGGCGGCGAAGCGCGGGCGGTCCCCGTCCTCCACGACCTCGATGGTGCCGCCGCCGACGACGAAGTCAAAGCCGCCGTTGCGGGCCATCTCTTCGAAGAACTGGCGGGGGCTGCGGTCCCCCAACACCTTGGCGGGGCGCTCGCTGTTGGGGTTGAAGGTGACGGCGCCTTCGGGCCAAACGACGAGATCCGGCTTTTGCGGGATGGCCTGGGTGGTGAGGTTGACCCAGCTCTTCAAGGAGTCGAGGGCGGACTCTTCGAGGCGGGTCTCCATCGTGACGTTCTGCTGGAGCACGGCCATCTGGACGACGGGAGCGGCGGCGAGGCGAGCCTCGACGGCGCCGCGGCGGGCGAGGCCCCAGGCGTGCAGGGCGCCGACCCCAGCGGCGAAGGCGGCGAGGGCGGCGGCGGCGGGGACGAGGCGCGACCGCTCGCGGAGGCGCAGGCCGAGCTCGGCGAGCAGCGCGTTGCTGGCCATCAGCACGAAGGTGAGGCCGGTGACGCCGGTGACGCTGACGAGCTGCCAGAGGCCCTCGGTGCGGTAGAGGGTGACGCCGTGGGCATACGGGAACAAGTGGGGCCAGACCTGCTCGATGCCCGCTTGCATGGCCGCGAAGGCAGGCACCCACGCGAGGCCGATGCGGGCGCGCAGCGCGGGGGCGACGCCGAAGAGCAGCGCGTAGGGCAGCGCGAAGACGGTCGCGAAGAGCAGCAACACGGCGAAGCCGAGGGCCCACGGCAGGCTGCTGAAGCGCTCGATGGTCTCGATCAGCCACCAGTAGATGAGGAGCTGGCTCCACCAGCCGGCGATGTAGCCGAGCAGGGCGTCGCGCCGGCGATGGGCCGGGTCGGTGGAGGCGAGCAGCGGCGCCCAGAGCACCCCATGCAAGGGCACCCAGGACCAGGGCGGCGACACGAAGAGCATGCCGGTGCCCGCGAGCAGGGCCAAGGGCAGCCGCAGCAGAAAACCGCGCATCCACGCTCCGACGACGGGCGGCCTATCCCGGCCGGACGCGCGCCGCCCGGGCCGGCCCGATGCCCCCAAAAACACGGGCCCCCGCCACGGGGGCGGGGGCCTCAACCCACCCGGAGGTGGATCACATCATGTC
The DNA here is from genome assembly GCA_040373935.1 of Alphaproteobacteria bacterium. Taxonomy (GTDB): domain Bacteria; phylum Myxococcota_A; class UBA796; order UBA796; family UBA2385; genus JBEIVK01. The sequence continues at coordinate 546 of JBEIVK010000733.1, read as the reverse complement.
CATGCCGCCCATGCCGCCCATGCCGCCCATGCCACCGCCGCCGCCGCCGGCCGCGGGCTTGGCCTTCTCGGGCTTCTGCGCGATCATGGCTTCGGTGGTGAGGAGGAGGCTGGCCACGGAGGCCGCATTCTGGAGGGCGGTGCGCACGACCTTCGCCGGGTCGATCACGCCGAACTCGTAGAGGTCGCCGTAGGTGTCCGTGGCGGCGTTGTAGCCGTAGCTGCCCTGCCCCGCGAGCACGCGGCTGACCACCAGCGCGCCGTCCACGCCGGCGTTGCTGGAGATGGCCTTGATGGGCTCCTGGATGGCATCGCGGATGATGCGCACGCCGAAGGCGACGTCGCCGGAGGCCGGGATGTTGGCCAGCGCGGGGAGCGTGCGGAGAAGGGCGACGCCGCCGCCGGGCACCACGCCCTCTTCGACGGCCGCGCGGGTCGCGTTCAGCGCGTCCTCCACGCGGGCCTTCTTCTCCTTCATCTCCACCTCGGTGGCCGCGCCGACCTCGATGACCGCCACGCCGCCCACGAGCTTGGCGAGGCGCTCCTG
>JBEIVK010000427.1:0-3983 GCA_040373935.1 Alphaproteobacteria bacterium | reverse complement strand
GCTGTCGCAGTCGTTGTCGAAGCCGTCCCCGCACACCTCGATCTCGGCCGGGTTCGCGAGGGCGTTGTCGTCGTCGCACTCCCCGCGCGGCAGGCGCCCGGAGCCGGCGACGTAGGTGGTGCCGCGGCGCCAGTAGACCGACTCGACGTAGCCATCGGAGTCGGCGTCGTAGTCGTCCTCGCCGCCGCAGTCGGAGTCTACGCCGTCGTACCAGACGTCCGTGACGCCGGGGTTGGCGAAGGGGTCCCCGTCGGCGCAGTCGCCGGCGGGCAAGGTGCCGGCGCTGGGGGCGTACAGCGTGGGGAGGCCGAAGTCTTCGTCGCGCACGTAGCCGTCGGCGTCGCGGTCGAAGTCGTCCTCGCCGCCGCAGTCGGAGTCCACGCCGTCGTACCAGGAGTCCGGGTTGCCGAAGGAGACGGAGGCGTCGTCGTCTCCGCAGTCGAACCCGCCGTAGGTGGAGCTGTCCTGGCCGTCGCGGTCGGCGTCGAAGTCGGACCAGAGGTCGCAGTCGGCGTCGGTGCCGTCGTAGGGCACGTCGGCCGAGGCGGGGTTCACGGACGCGGCCGGCAAACCCGCGAGGTTCGGGTCTTCGTTGTCGCAGCCGGTGGGGCAGTCCAGGCAGTCGTCGCCGATCGTGCCCGCGCGGTTGGCGTACAGATACGAGGCGTAGCCGTCGCCGTCTTGGTCGAGATCGTCGAGGATGCCGTCGCTGTTTTCGTCGTCGCCGCCGCAGTCTTGGTCGACCGCGTCGTAGAAGCGCTCCGCCGCGCCGGGGTTGACGTCCGCCGGGCCGAGGGTGCCGAAGCCGTTGATCGGCGCCGGGTACGACACGCTCGCGTCGTCCCAACAATCGCCCCCCTGCCCCGCCGGCACCGGCAGCGGCTCGGACCCGGTGGCGCGCGCGCGGTCCGCGTAGTCGAGGGCCCAGAAGGTGTCGCCGTCCTCGTCGCCGTCGCCGTCGGTGAGGTCGCAGTTGTCGTCCACGCCGTTGAAGTAGACCTCCGCGATGGTGGGGTCCGGCTTCAGCGCGGGATCGACGTCGTCGCAGTCCACGTCGTTGGCGTAGCCGTCGGCGTCTTGGTCGAAGTCGTCGTTGCCCGCGCAGTCGGCGTCCACGCCGTCGTACCAGGCGTCCGACGCGCCCGGGAAGACCGCGGTGTCGGCGTCGTCGCAGTCGCCGTCTTGTTGCACCGCGCCGGCGGGCACCACGCAGCCCTGTTGGGCCTCCCCCGCCCCGAAACCATCGCCGTCGGCGTCGAGGAAGTAGGACACCGTGGCGCCCAGGGCGTCGTCGGTGTCGTCGCAGTCGTCACCGATGGGCACGCCGTCACCGTCGGGATCGAGACGCCACTTTGCGTCTTCGTCCGAGATGTAAGCGCAGCCGCTGGCGAGCGCGCACGCAACGAGCAGGGACGACAGGCGGACCATGGGTGCGACTCCGGTGGATGCATTCTCGCACGGCGGAGTGCGCCCCGCAAAACCGCCGCGCGTCATTCTGCCGCGGGCGGATCCAGGCGCATCGAGAGGTCTGCCCAGCGCGCCTGGTGGATGAGCCCGCCCATGCTCGCGTAGTGGACACCGCTGGCGGCCACGCCGGGCAGGCGCGCGGCGTCGAGGTTGCCGCTCGCCTCCAGCACACAGCGCGCGCCGTGCCGCGCCGCGATCCGCGCCATCGTCGCGTCGTCCATGTTGTCGAGCAGCAGGACGTCCGCCCCACACGCGGCGGCCTCGTCGGCCTCGGCCTCCGTCTCGACCTCGACCTCCACCTTGAGCAGCGGGTGCGCCGCGGCCCGGGCGCGCGCGACGGCGGCGCGGATGCCGCCGGCCGCGAGGATGTGGTTGTCCTTGATCAGGATTCCGTCATACAACGCGAAGCGGTGGTTCGCCCCGCCGCCGGTCTGCACCGCCCGGCGCTCGAGGCGTCGGAGAAGCGGACTGGTCTTGCGGGTATCGACCACGCGGAGTCCGGCGGCGGCGGCGACCACTCCGCGGGTGTGCGTGGCGATCCCGGAGAGCTTCATGAGGAAGTTGAGCGCCACGCGCTCGCCCGTCAGCAGGGCGCGAAGCGGGCCCGTCACCTGCGCGACGGGCGTGCCCGGCGTGGCGTCTTCTCCCTCGGCGACCAGCGGCACGTAGGTGGCGCCAAGCTGGCGAAACGTCTCGGCGGCGGGGGCGTGCCCGCAGACGACGAGGGCCTGCTTGGCCAAGATGCGGCCGGCGCCCACGCGGCCGGCAGGAACGCAAGCCTCGGTGGTGAGATCGCCGGGGCCAACGTCTTCTTCAAGGGCGAGACGGACGAGCGTGACGAGATCCATTCCCCCTGTCTATCGCGTGGGCTGACGGGGCGGCTCGGCGGGGCTACATTGAGGGTCCACCCCTGAGGAGTCTCCCATGATTCGCGTCCTCGCTGCCTTCGCGGTCTCGTCCTTCTTCAGCGTCGCCCTCGCGTGCGGGGCCGACGGCAAGTGCGGCGGCGCCTGCGCCATGTCCGGCGCCCCGGCGGCCACCTCCACCGCCGCCGTGGACCAGGCGGCCGGCACCAAGCTCACCCTCGCCGTCACGGGCATGAGCTGCGGCGCGTGCGCCGCCAAGATCGAGGCCGCGCTCAAGGGCGTCAAGGGCGTCAACGCCGCCGCGGTGGACCACGCCTCCGGCACCGCCAAGGTGGCCTTCGACGCCTCTCTCACCAACGCCGACGCGCTGCTGGCCGCGGTCAAGGGCCTCGGCAAGTACGGCGCCTCCGTCGCCGCGGCCCCCGCCAAGAACAACTGAGGTCCACGATGCGGCGCGCGCTCGGGGTTGTCTGCATGGCCGCCTGCGCGGCCCCGTCGCGCGAAAAATCCCCCGGCGGCGGCGATTCCGGGCCCGCGTTCTCCTTCCCCGCGCCGGACGCGGGGCCGCCACCGCGCGGGCCGGGCGGCCCTGCCGTGGCCTTCGCGGAGGCCGACCTCTTCCGCAACTGCGCCGCCCTCGCCGGCGGCGAGCAGGACTTTCTGCACCACAACCTCGTTGTGCCGTACCGCGGCCACCTCATCCTGCCGTGGTCTCCGGAGTTCGGCACGGGCGGCCTCTCCTTCTACGACCTGTCGGACCCGTGCGCCCCAGTGAAGGTGGGCGAGGGCTGGTCCGACCGCATGCGCGAGTCGCACGCGCTCGGCGCCGTGCATCTCGCCGAGGGCCCGCACGCCGGCGACTGGCTGGCCACCACCGGCACGCTCGGCGTGCAGCTCTGGGACATCTCGGATGTCACCGCGCCCACGGTCGCGTCCTACACGGAGCTGCCGGGGGTGTTCTACCCGGACGCCTACGCGCAGGTCGTGCTGTCGGTGTTCTGGCAGTACCCGTATTTGTACGCCGCGGGGGCCGACAACGGAATCTACATCCTGGACGCGACAGACCCCCGCGCTCCCGTGCTGCTGTCCCAATACCGCATCGACCCTGCGCTGCGGGCCGGCGGCGTGTTCGTCATGGGCACGCTGATGATGGTGTCCTCGGCGGAGGGCAGCGAGTCGGTGCTGCTGGACGTGTCAGACCCCGCGGCGCCGCAGCCCATCCCGGGCGGGCGCTTCTTGCAGGTGGACGCCGCGGGCGATGCCTGGGAGGCCTACCACGCCAACCTGGTGGGGGACTGGGCGCTGTTCGCGCGCAAGGAGGGCGGGTCCGGCGTGATGGTCATGGACATCTCGGACCCGACGCGGCCCACCTACGCGGCCGACGTGCGCGACGACGGCAACGGCGGCTACGTCTTCTACGACGAGGGCTTCGCCTTCATCGGCGAGTCGGACGTCGCGCGGGTCTACGACCTGCGAGACCTCGGGGCCATCACCCTCGTCGGCGAGGGCTTCCTGCCGGGCGACCTCGACACCCTCACCCCGTACGGCAACGTCGCCATCCTCTCGGTGGACGAGGACGCCGAAGATGGAGTCGCCAGCGCCGTGATGCCGTGGTCCGCCGCGCCGGACACCGCGGGGCCGGCGGTCTTG
>JBEIVK010000498.1:0-3510 GCA_040373935.1 Alphaproteobacteria bacterium | reverse complement strand
CCGCGGCGAGCGCGAGGACGACTCCCACCGCGGGAGCGCCTGCGCGGGACCCAGCGGCACAGCCGCAGGTGCGCTTGCGCTGCTCCTCCGGCGCCACCCCGTCCGGCCCGGCACCATCGGCGCCGCCGGTGTCCCCGCCGTCCGCGGTGTCCACGCCGGGAGCGACGACGCCCCCCTCATCGGCGTTCGCGCCAAGCTCGGCCGCCGACCACGGCTCATCGGCGCCGGCCCGTGCGAACAGCACGTAGAACGCGCGGCCGCCGGGCGGCAGCCCCGGGTCCACGAGGGAACCGGCTGCGCCCGGGACCGGCGCACCGTCGGACCACAGCACCTCGCCGTCCTCGGGAGCGGCGGGCAGGCCCGCCTCCGACCGCACGAGCACCACCTCGGCCAATGGCGCGATCCAGGGGTTCTCCCAGGTGATCGACACGACATCGGAGGCGTCGTCGCTGGCGACGAGCCCGACCCGCCGGTAGTGCCCCGGCACATCGGCGAGCTGTTCGAGGCAGACATCGTCCAGGTGCCAACCGCCGAACTCCAGGCCAGGGTCCGTCTGCAAGGTGAAGACGACGGAGGCCTCCTCGCCCGGCGCACCAAGCGCCGCGGTGTCGATGGAGATGCGCACCCAATCGGTGTCGAGGGTGTGGTCCGCCCCGCCGGGCGACGCGCGGTTCTCCCAGAGCACGACCCCGTCCGGACGGACGACGCGCGCTTGGTCGTAGATGCCGTCTTCCACGGTGAGGAAGCGCCAAAACCGCAGCGCTTGCAGCGGCGCCGGCGCGGGCAGCGTGAACCGCGGGCTCCGAAGCACCTGCTGGTTGTTGGGGCTGTAGTTGCCCTCGAGGTTGATGCCCGCGATGGCTCCCCCCGCCGCCGGTGCGGGCGGGTCGAAGCCGCCCGCGCCCGACGGGGCGCCAAACCCCCATTCGGAGCGACCCGGCCCCGCCAGCGGGTCTGCAGGAGTCCCGCCGCCGTGCTCCCAACCGCCCGGCCCCCCCTCGAAGTCGCTGCACCAGAGGGCCTCGCGATCTCCCACGGTGAAGGAGAAGAGCCCGTCGGCCCTGCCACCGTGGGACGCGATGACCTGCGTGCCGTCGTCAGATGCGGCGGCGAAGAAGTAGGAGACCGTCGCGCCGGCGAGCTGACGCGGGATCTCGCCGGTCCAAACACCATCGACGGCGACGATGGGGATCTCGGTCCAGATCGCAGCCGGCGCGCCGGTGTCGCCGGTGTCGGGCGCCGCGGTGTCGCCCGGCAGCGCCGGAGACGGCGCGACCGTCGCCCACAACCGCACCGAGGACTCGTCGAGGCCGCCACAGCCGGAGCTCGCCTGCCGCAGCGTGAACTGCACCGGGTAGCTCCGCGCGGCGCTCGGCTGGTCCCCCAACGGCGTGTGCGCGACGTCGAGCACGCCGATCGGCCCCGGCCCGAGCCCGTGGTGCGCGAGCCGGTCCAGCAGGAGGCAGTCGTTGGGCGTGCCGTTGCTGAGGTCCCCGTCGTCGTCGTCCGCCGCGATGACCGCGTCGTGCAGGTCCGTCAAGGTGGGGCCGAGCGAGAGGGCGCCCAGGAAGAGCGTATCCGCCCGCTCCACACCCGCCTCACCGTCGGCCGCCTCCCATTCGCTGCGGAGGTTCCACAAGAAGCTCGCCCAGATCAGCCCGTCGTTGTGGACCTGACCGACATAGTCGTCCGGGTACCGGCGGTCGGTGTCCAGCTCACGGATGTAGCCGCCGCTGTCGAAGGCGTTGGGCGCGAGCACCGGGTCGCCGGTCAGGGTGGCGGACACATAGTCGGCGCTGCCCTCCGAGACGTCCCCCGCGAAGGTGCCGCCGGTGATGATGTAGTGGTGGATGCCGTGCCCGACCTCGTGGTAGACGACGTCGGCGATCTCGCCGAAGTTGCGGCAACCGCTGCCTGCGCGCAAGAAGTTGACGGTCCCTCCCGTGTACCAGGCGTTGCAGGCGCCATCGAGGTCGACGTCGGCCTGGATCTGCCCGGCGAGCCACGAATGGCTGGGCCAGCGCTGCGCCAGCCAGTCTCGCACGCGGTGCCCGTGCACGGCGAGCACCGCCACGGAGTCAGCCACGGCCGCACCGCCGGTGAGGGTGGCGTCGGCATCGGCGGAGACGTCCACCACCGCGCCGCGCTGCCGGACGCGCACCGCCGCGCCCTCCAGCTGGATGCGGACCGGGCCCTCCGCGGGATGGGAGCCGTCGTCGGCCGTCACATGCCGCGCGCCCGCGCCGTCGAGCAGCGGGAAGCCGCGCAGCGGTGACGCGACCCGCGCGTCCCCGACGGTGCGGTCATAGGCTTCCACCGAGAGAACGCCGGGATGGCGCGTGTCCCGACGCAGCCAGACGCGACCCGCGCGGTCCGACCACACGCGGACCGCGCCCTCGCGCCCCTCCGTAACGAGCAGCGGACGGACCCGGGTGCTGGGCCCCGGCGCGTCCACCGCGTCGCCGACCAGCGGCAGAGGAAGCACCATCTCACCCGGGAGCGGGGCCGGCAGGGCGCCGATGCGCGTGAGCTGCAAAAAGGCGGCGCCAATGCGCCCGTCGGTGGCGACGAGGCGGACGCCATCGCCCAGCACGGGCGCGCCGCGGGCGGTGCGAGCCCAGCGCAGGTGGACCTGGTGCCCCGCCTTCACCGGCGGCAACGCGACGAGATCTCCCGGGGCAACCCCGGCGAGCGAGGCGAGCGCCGCCGCGAGATCCGGCCCGTCCGCCACCGCGACCCCGGGCACCGTGACAAAGCGCGGCGTGGCGTCACGTTCGTCCCACCGCATCGACCAGCGCCCGCCCCAGCGCGCTTGCAGGGCCCGCCAGTCCGCGCGACTCGACAAGCGCCACTGCACCTCCGCCCGCGCCTGGAGCAGCGGCGCGGGGTCGCCGGGGATCGCGAAGCGGGGGGACGGCGCGAATGCGGTGAGCAAGAGCCAAACGAACACGGACACCTCGCCACGAGCCATCATACGCCAGCCAGCGGAGGGTCCATGTCCGGGCTGTGTGCGCTGTTTGTCCTCACGGCGCCTGCCGCGCGGATCGCCGTGCCGGTGGGGGCGGCGAAATGGCCGGTCGGGGCGCTCGTGCAAGCAGAGCCTGCCGCCGCACCTTGCCCGCCGGCGCAGGCGCCCGCGCGGCTGGTGGGCTGGCCAGCGGCCCTCGGCCCGGCGAGCGGGGGGTCGCGCCCGGGGGACCGCGGCTGTGTGCCCACCGCCGCCCTCGCTCCGTTGGACGGGCGCGTTCTGCGGTCCAGCGCACCGCTGCCGGGCGCGCCCGCCGGCCCCGCCGCGCCGGGCACCGAGTGGACGCCGCGGGGCGCGCCCGTCTGCGGGGGCCCATTGCCGACGGCCACGGGGCCGGTCCCCCTGGCGTGGCTGCACCCGGTCGAGGTGCTCGACGGGGCGGCGCGCGACGGGCTGGCGCAGGTGCGCGCGGCCGCGTCGGCCGCGGGCGGCGGCCCGGTGCCAGAGGCGGCGCTCCGGGTTGCGCCATCGGGGCGGGTGGG
>JBEIVK010000054.1:0-12466 GCA_040373935.1 Alphaproteobacteria bacterium | reverse complement strand
GGGGGGGGCGGGGGGCGGCGGCGGCGGGGCCGGGGCCGGCGGGCGCAGCGGGGCCGGCGCGCCATCTGGCTCCAAAAGCCCTTCGAGCCGTTGCAGCACCCAATGCAGCACGCGGAACGGATGACCGGCTTCGTCCGGCATCACCCGCGCCTCCACCGCAGGCGGCCGACCGCTCGCCGGCGCGCCCGGCAGCGTGAAGCGGTCCCGCTCGCGGGTGGCGAGGGCGCGCAGGCCCGCCTCCGGCAGGGTGCTCGTCTCGTGCAGCTCCGCGCGAATGCGCCCGCGGCCGACGCTCACGCGGCCGAGCCCCAGCGCGCGGGCGCGCACCTTCGCCTCCGCCACCCAGCCGAGGTGCAGCACGGGCTCGGGCGGGGCGCCCCAGCGGTCCTCCCATGCGCCGAGCAGGTCTCGCACCTCGGCCGCGCCGCGGCAGGCCGCCAGCGCGCGGTAGGCCGCCAGACGCTCGCCCACGTCGTCGATCCAGTCCTCCGGGATGAGGGCGGGCACGGGCACCTCGATCTCCGGGTCCAGGCGGGCGCGGACGATGGTGCCCCGGGCTGCGGCGATGGCCTCCTCCAGCAGCTCGACGTAGGCGTCCAGGCCCACCGCAGCGATGTTGCCGTGCTGGCTCTCGCCCAGCAGATCCCCGGCGCCGCGCTGCTCGAGGTCTGCCGAGGCGATGGCCATCCCCGCGCCCAGGTCCGTGTTGTCTTGCAGCACCCGCAGCCGCTCGACGGCCTCGCGCGTGATCTCGGCGTCGTCTTCCGGCAGCAGCAGCGTGCAGTAGCCGCGCACGCTGCTCCGCCCGACGCGCCCGCGCAGCTGGTGCAGCTCGGCGAGGCCCAGCTGGTCTGCCCGGTTGACCAGGATGGTGTTCACCGAGGGCATGTCCACGCCCGTCTCGATGATGGTCGTACAGACGAGCACGTGGAAGCGCCGCTCCACGAAGTCCACCAGCACGCGCTCCAGCGCGTGGTCCTCCATCTGGCCGTGCGCCACGCCGAAGCGCGCCTCGGGCACCAGCTCGGACAGCCGCCGCAGCACCTGGCCGATGCTCTGCACGCGGTTGTGCACGAAGAAGACCTGGCCGCCCCGGCGCAGCTCGTGGAGGATCTCGTCGCGGATGCGGGTGTCGTTCCAGCGGGCCACGCGGGTCACCACCGGCCGGCGGCCCTCGGGCGGCGTCTGGATGAGCGAGACGGCCCGCAGCCCGGACAGCGCCATGTGGAGCGTGCGCGGGATCGGCGTGGCCGACATGGCGAGCAGGTCCACCGGGTGCCCGGCCCACGCCACGGCCTGCTGCTGCAGGCGGTCCTTCTGCTTCACGCCGAAGCGGTGCTCTTCGTCGACGATGAGCAGGCCGAGGTCGCGGAAGCGGGCCGCGCGGCCGAGCAGGGCGTGGGTGCCGATGACGAGGTCCGCCGCGCCGCTTCGCAGCCGCTCTTGCACCGCGCGCACGGCCGACGCGTCCTGGAAGCTGGACCACATCTCCACCTTCACGGCGAAGGGCGCGAACCGCTCGGTGAAGGTGCGGAAGTGCTGGTGCGCCAGCACGGTCGTCGGGCACAGCACCGCGACCTGCCGACCGCCGAGCACCACGCGCATCGCCGCGCGCATGGCGACCTCGGTCTTGCCGAAGCCGACGTCTCCCACGACGAGGCGATCCATCGGGCGGGGCCGCGCGAGGTCCTCCAGCACGTCTCGGATGGCGGCCGCTTGGTCCGGCGTCTCCACAAACGCGAAGCCCTCCTCGAACAACGCGTAGTCGGCCGGCGTGCCCGTGAGGGGCGGGCGGTCCGCCGTCGTCCGCAGGGCATGCAGCGAGAGCAGCTCGTGGGCGAGCCCGGCCACCTTGACCCGCACGCGCTCCTTGCGGCGCGCCCAGGTCGCACCTCCGAGCTTGTCGAGCGGCGGCACGGCGTCGGCCGGCCCGCGCCACGGGGTGATGAGGTCCAGCCGGGTGACCGGCAGGTACATGCGGTTGTCGCCGGCGTAGTGCAGCTCCACGACGTCAACGTCGAGCGGCCCGCCGTCCGGGCCGCCGGGGACCTGCAGCCGCCGCAAGCCGATGAAGCGGCCGACGCCATGCACGACGTGGACGACGAGATCGCCGGCTTTGAGCTTGGAGAGCGTGGAGAGCGCGGCCTCCTTGACGGTGCGCCGCGGGGCCGGAGCGCCGCGCTCGCGGGGGCCGAACAGCTCGTCGGCGGCGATGAGCGCGCGCCGGCTCGGCCCGCAGTGGAAGCCGCGGGTCAGCGGGCCCACCCACACGGCGAGCTGCCCGGGCAAGGGCCACTGGCCGAGGGGGGCCGCGACCGGCCGCAGGCCGTGGGGGTGCAGCAGGCCCAAGGCGCGCTCGGCGCGGGCTTGGCTGTCCACGCAGAGGGCGACCTGCCAGCCCTCGCCCAGCCACGCGCCCACGCGGGCAGCCACGGGGGCCAGCTCTCCGCGGACGACGCGCAGGTCGGTGTTTTCACGGGTTGCGAGGTCGTCCGCGTCGGGGACCATTGCGCCCAGCGCCGGGGCGCTGGCCAGCTCGGCCCAGACCTCCTCGGCCCGCTCGAAGCGCTGCTCGGGCAGCACGGGCGGGCGCTCTTCGGGCGGGCGGGCGTGCCACCGCTCCCAGGCGAGGCTCTCGAAGCGGCCCAGCTCCTCCCGCACCGCCGCCGGCTCGACCACGACCCGGCGAGGGCAGCGCCCCAGCGCGCCGGCGACGGGATGCAGGGCGCAGAGGTAGTCTTCTGCGCCCGGGAACCACAGCCCCTGCCCCAGCTCGTGCAGGGCGCGGCGGCGGAGCGCGTGGCCGGCCCCCATCGCGTCCACGGCGGCGGCGGTGGCGGCCCCCGCGCGGCGCAGCGCCTCGGCGTCCACCATGGCCTCGCGGGCCGGCAGCACGCGCAGGCTGCGGACGGGGCCGGTGCCCCGGCGTGTGCGGGCGTCGAGGCCGATCATCGACTCGATCTCGTCGTCGAAGAACTCGAAGCGCACCGGCCCGGATGGGCGGTCCGTCGGCCACAGGTCCACCACATCGCCCCGCCGCGACACCGTGCCGGGCTCGCTCGCGGCGGGGGCCACGAGGTAGCCGCGCGCGACGGCGGCCTGCACCAAACCGTCCACCCCCGGCCGATCGCCGGGAGAGAGGCGGAGGATCCACCCGGCGAGGGCGGCTGGGGCCAGCACCCGCTGCACGAGCGCGCGGGCGGGCGCGACGACCAGGGCGGGCTCGCCGTCGTCGAGGGCGGCGAGTGCGGCGAGGCGCTGGCGCGGGATCTCGGGGTGCGGCGAGAGGCCGTCCCAGGTGCGGCAGTCGTCGGCGGCGAGGTGATGCACGGCCACGCCGGGGGCCAAGGCCGGGGCCAGCGCGCCCAGCTCGGCGGCGAGGCGCGCGGCCTCCTCACGGGTCGGGACCACGACGAGCAGCGGCAGGGCGGGCCGGGGGCCCAACGCCGCGAGCAGCGCGACGGCGACGCCGCCGGGAACGACGCCGGACAGCGCGCGTCCAGGGCGCAGGTCTTGGAGGTAGGCGGTGTCCATCGAGGCGGCGGCGCGGCCTCAGCCCGCCGGGGCGGCGGCGACCGCGGCCTTGGCGGCCTCCGCGGCCTTCAGCTCGGCCACGCGCTCGAAATAGAGGTGCGCGAAGCCCGCCGCCAGCCAGAACTCCATCAGCCCCGACAGGGCGTGGGAGGCGATGAAGGCCGGCAGGCCGAGCGAGAGGGCCTGCGGGTCGATCACGAGGCCCTTGGGGACCGACAGCAGGATGAAGGGCAGGGCCACCCAGAAGACAGTGCCGCGGCGCCCGCGGGTGAGGTTCTTGCTTTTCGTGGTGGGCGAGCGCGCCACCTCATCGGTGGCCGCGATGGCGTCGACGAAGGCGTACATGCACAGGTAGAAGATGCCCGGGACCAGCACCTGCATGCCGATCTGGATGGCGAGCTGGGCGCGGGCGTGCGGGGTGAACATCCGCTTGTAGCGGTTGAGCGCGAAGTTGATGCCGCCCGACACCGACCAGTCGGCCCCCTGGTGCACGGTGCGCGCGCTGTAGACGGCCAAGGCCGCGAACAGCGGCCCGAAGACGATCGCCACCGCGAGGTACACCACGACCCAGGACAACATCACCTGGAGCAGGGCCGTCTGGTCGGTGCGGCCGCCGCCCACCGACTCCCAGATGAGCGCGTCCACCGGCGCCGTGATGCATGCCGAGGAAAAAGCGGCGAGCAAGGCCAGCGGCGCGCGGGTCGCGAGCGTCCGGGTGGCGGCGAGGATGGTGCGAAAGGCGCGCCGGATCATGGGGGACCCCCGGCCGGCGGCTAACCGCGTCGGGGCCGGCGGGCGATGCTTGGGGTGCGTCGGGGCCGTGCGCCGATTAGGCGGTCGCCCCCGGAAGCCGTGTGACGACCGACCGCCTCGACCTTCACGCCGCCTTGCAAGATCCGCCCGTGCGCGACGCGCTGGGCGGCCGGCCGATCGACCTCGCCGATCTCGACGTCATCCGCCTGATTTTGCGCGGCAACTCGGTCATCGACTGGCACCGCGCGCACTTCCCGGACCGCGCGGCGGTGGACCGCTTCTTCTCGCTGCACCTCGTGGACATGGCAGATCCAGAGGATGTCCGGCGCGTGCGCTACGTGCACCGCCAGGCCGTCAACTACCTGCAGGAGCACCTGGGCCTCAGCTTCCCCGACGACCTGGCCCATCCCGTCGACGTGCGGGACGTCTTCGTCGCGGCGAGCTGGACGGGCGGCTTCCGCCGCAAGCAGATCCTCGCCTGCGTCATCCTCAAGCTCATGCATGTCATCCACCACATGGAGGCGGCGGAGCTTCGGTTCCAGACGCCGCTCTCCGAGGCAGACGTGCTGGATCTCGCCGAGCGCCGCATCCGGCTCGCCGCCGAGCGCATGCGGGAGAGCGGGTTCCCGTTGGTGGCCTTTTACGGCAGCCGCAAGACGCGCAACTCGGTCATCACCAAGCTGCTCGCCAAAAAAGAGAACACCGCGGTCACCATCTTCGACAAGCTGCGCTTCCGCATCGTCACGCGCGAGCGCGCCCACGTCGTCCCGGCCCTCGCGTGGCTCACGCGGCATGTCTTTCCCTTCAACTTCGTCATCCCGGGCCAGAGCCACAACAGCCTGCTGCACCTCGGCGCGCTGCTCGCCGAGCCGCCCTTCGCCGCGCTGCGAGAGGGGCTGCAGTCTCTCACCGATGACGACGTCGAGCTTCCGCCCGAGGACAACCCCTTCTCCGGGGGCTCCTACCGGATGATCAACTTCATCGTCGATTTCCCGGTGCGCGTGGACCATCTCGTCCCCATGCGGCACGGCGCGCTGCTCGGCCGCACGGTGCTGGCGCTGGTCGAGTTCCAGGTGGTCGACGCCGCGACGGCCGAGGCGAACGAGCAGGGCGAGAACGCCCACGACCTCTACAAAGAGCGCCAGCGGGCCATCGTCGAGCGGCGGCTGAAGCGCGGGCGGCGCCGGGCCGGGCCCGGGGCCTGAGGGTCAGCGCACCGCGCGGCGCAGGTCATCCAAGGCCCACACGGCGGCGACGGCGCTGTGAACGGGCTCTCCGGCATCGGCCTCCGCGTGGGTGGGCGCGTCCTCGACGGTGGTCTGCACGGCGAGGCCGCCGGCGACCCGCAGCACGCCCTGGCCCATGCCGACCAGCCGCCCGCCGTTCAGGAAGAGCACGAGGCGGTCCTCCTGCGCGAAGCGCGGCACCCCGGGCACCGTCAGCGAGAGCCCGTCCATCCGGCCGCCCGGCAGGCGCAGCTCCAGCGACGGGGCCGGTGTGCCGCGCAGGGTCTCGGCGACGACGATGGTGTAGGCCGTCACGAGGCTGCCGTTCGCGGTGCGCTCGGTGCGCGCCGCGGCGACCTCGCCCAGCACGATGCGGTCGGCGCGGTCCGAGAGGTCGTCCACGTCGAGCAGCTCGGCGTAGGTGGCGGCGCGGGCCGGGGCGAGCAGGGCGGCGGTGGCGAGGGCGAGGGCGAACATCGGGGCTCCGGGCGCGGTGCGGGACAGGGGAGGAGACGGATCAGCGGCGGCGGCGCAAGAGGGCCAAGCCGGCGATCGCGCCCAGCGCGGGGAGCCAGGCCGCGCCGGGGGCCGCGCCCGGGGCGGTGCTGCACGCCATGGGCCACGCTTCGTTGCCCGCGACGGCGGGCGGCATCTGGCCGCCGTAGAGCGCCACGATGGCCTCCAGGTCGTCGGTGTGCAGGTCCCGCTTCACCAGCTCGCCCGGCGTGGCCGAGGCGAACATCGTCGCCTCCGCGACCCCGGAGTGCCCCAGGCCCAGCGCGTGCCCGAACTCGTGCGTGAGGGTGTTGGCGAGGTCGTGGCGGCCCTCGTCGCCGCGGTCCGTCCACTCGTGGTGCTGCGCGTTCAGCACCATGTCAAAGGCGACGATCTCCCCGTCGTCGTAGCTCCAGATGTTCGTCACCCCGAGCAGGCTGTCGTCGAAGCCGTAGTCCGCCCAGTCCTCGTCGAAGAAGACGATGTTCTGCTCGTCGGCGTAGGTGAGCGAGGCTGCGCGGGTCGTGCCCTCGGGCGCGAGGCGGATGGGCTCGCCGCGCACCTGGCTGAACTGCGCGGCCGCGGCCTGGGCGGCGTCCACAATGCCCTGCTCCGTCACGCCCGCGGGCAGGCCGTCGGTGTTCACCGCGAACGGCACCTCGGGGACGCCCCAGGCCATCGGGTTGCCGGCCTCGTTCGTCTTGACTTCCCAAGCGAAGGCGGACGACAGCAGGAGAGTGGCGGTAACAAGGGACATCGCGGGCTCCGTGCGCCGTCTGGACACAGACAGGTACGGCTTTGGCGCCCGGGGACATGAGGGGGGACACGCAGATCGCCGAGGCGCCTCAACGCACCCCGCGCGGCCCGGTGTAGCGGAGGTCTGTCCCGCCCGCGAGGAAGACGGTTCGCTCCGCGATGTTCGTGCAGTGATCGCCGATGCGCTCCAGGGACTTGGAGATGTTCTGCACGCGGATGCAGTGCTGCACGAGCCCCTCGCCCCCCTCACCCCGCACCCGCTCCAGCTGCCCGCGCGAGATGCGGCGGTCGTCGTCGTCCACGGCGTCGTCCAGCCCGATGACGGCCCGCGCCGCGGCTTCGTCCACCCGCGCGAAGGCGTCCAGCGCCCGGGTGAGCATGTCGGTGACCCGCCCGGCCATCACGGACAGCTCGGCCCAGGACTCCTTCACGCCGTCGCCGTGAAGCTCCTTGGCGCGCTGGCAGATGCTCACCGCGAGGTCCCCCACCCGCTCGAAGTCGGTGACGACCTTAAAGCCGAACGTGATGAGCCGGAGGTCGCTCGCCATCGGCTGCCAGCGCGCGAGCATGCGGATGCAGCGCTCGTCGATGTCGCGCTCGTCTTGGTTGACCGCGTTGTCCAGGCGGATGGTCCGCTCGGCCAGCTCCATGTCGTCTTCGACGAGAGACTGCACGGCGAGATGGACCATCTCCTCCACCCGGCCGCCCATGCGGAGCAGGTGGTCGCGGAGGGCCTGGAGCTCGCGCTGGAACTCGCGGTCGATGTGTTGGGGGCCGGGGCTCATGCGCCGAGTTTACCCGAAGCGACCCGTGATGTAGTCCTCGGTGCGCTTGTCGCGCGGCCGCGTGAAGAGGCTCTGCGTGTCGTCGACCTCGACCAGCTCGCCCATCAAGAAGAACGCCGTTCGGCCCGAGACCCGCGCGGCCTGTTGCATCGAGTGCGTCACGATGACGATGGTGTAGCTCTCGCGGAGCACGTGGATGAGGTCCTCGATGCGCGCCGTCGCGATCGGGTCCAGCGCGCTGCAGGGCTCGTCCATCAGCAGCACCTCCGGGCCCACCGCGAGGCTGCGGGCGATGCACAGACGCTGCTGCTGGCCTCCCGACAGGCCCACCGCCGGGTCTCGCAGGCGGTCCTTCACCTCGTCCCAGAGCGCGGCCTGTGTGAGCGAACGTTGCAAGGTCAATTCTTCGTCTGCCCGGCCCAGGGTGCGCCCGGTCAGCCGGAGTCCGGCGAGCACGTTGTCGCGGATGGACATGGTCGGGAACGGGTTGGGCTTCTGGAAGACCATGCCCACCCGCCGCCGCAACAGCACGGGATCGACGTCGGCCCCGGCGATCTCGACGCCATCGAGCTGCAGCGAGCCCCGCAGCCACGCTCCGGGCACCAGCTCGTGCATGCGGTTCAGGTTGCGGAGGAACGTGGACTTGCCGCAGCCAGAGGGCCCGATGATCGCGGTGACCTCCTGCGGCGCGACGTCGAGGTGAATGCCCCTCAGGACTTCTTTGTCGCCGAAGCCGGCGCGGACGTCGGCCGCCCGGAACTTGGGGGTGCTCGCGCTCATGGGGACCCCTGGCGGCGGGCCATCAGCCGGCCGCGCAAGACGATGGCGCCCAGGTTGAGCGCGAGCAACGTGACCAGCAGCACGGTGATGCCGGCGGCCGCCGTCGTCGCGAAGCCCGGGTCCGGCCGGCTCGTCCAGTTGAAGATGAGGATGGGCAAAGCCGTGAAGTAGCTGTCTACGCCGTCCGGCACGTAGGTCATGAAGGTCAGCGCCCCGATGACGACCAGCGGCGCCGTCTCGCCCATCGCGCGGCTCACGGCGAGGATGGCTCCCGTGAGGATGCCCGGCAGCGCCATCGGCAGCACCACCTGCCGCGTGACCTGCCAGCGGGTGGCGCCCAGGGCCGCCGCCGCTTCGCGCAGGCTGTCCGGCACCGTGCGCAGGGCCTCTCGCGTCGTGAGGATGACGACGGGGAGCACCAAAAGCGCGAGGGTCGCCGCCCCGGCCAGGAGCGAGCGTCCGAGGCCCAGCGCCCGCACGAACAGCTCCAGCCCCAGCAGACCGTAGAGGATCGACGGCACCCCGGCGAGGTTCGCGATGTTCACCTCGATGACCCGGGCGATGCGGCTCGTCCGGCTCCCGTACTCCTCCAGGTAGACCGCCGCGCCCACCCCGACCGGCAGGGCCAGCGCCGCGGTGAGCACGATGAGCTGCACGGAGCCGACGAGCCCCGGCAGCAGCCCGGCCCGCTCCCACTTGCGAGAGGGAAACCCGGTGAGAAAGTCCAGATCCAGCTTCGGCAGGCCGCGCAGGACCGTGTCCCCCACGAGCCCGAGCAACACGATCAGCGGCAAGGCCACAGCGCCGAGGCAGACCCCGCGAAACAGCGCCTCCCATCGGCGCGCCGCCCGGTTGTGCCGCGGGTGCAGCGCGCTCATGCCCCCACCCGGCGGGCGCGGGCGGCGAGGCGCTGCCCGAGCGCGTTCATCGCGAAGGTGAGCAGGAAAAGCGCGGTGGCCACGGCGAAGAGCGTCCGAAACTCCAGCGTGCCGGCCGGAATGTCGCCCATGCTCACCTTCACGATGTAGGCCGTCATGGTCTCGATGGGCACCCGCGGGTCTGCCGTGAGCCGCGGCTGCTGGCCGGCCGCGATGGCGACGATCATCGTCTCGCCGACGGCGCGGCTGATCGCGAGGGTGAGCGCGGCGAGGATGCCGGAGCGCGCGGCGGGCAGAACGACGGAGAGCACGGTCCTCACGGGGCTGGCGCCGAGCGCGAGGCTGGCCTCCCGCAGACCCCGCGGCACCGCGGAGAGGGCGTCCTCCGAGAGCGAGCTGACCATCGGGGTGATCATCATCCCCATCACGACGCCGGCGGACAGGGCGTTGAAGCCGGCGAGGCCCGGGACGGCGCGTTGGAGGAGCGGCGTCAGGACGACCAGGGCGAAGTAGCCATAGACGACGGTGGGCACCCCCGCGAGCAGCTCCAGCAGCGGCTTGAGGGCCTGGCGAGCCCCGGGCCGCGCGAACTCCGCGAGGTAGATCGCGGACAACAACCCGAACGGCAAGGCGACCGCGATGGCGATGGCGCTGGTCAGCGCGGTGCCCCCGACCAGCGGCCAGATGCCGAAGTGCTTTTCAGCGAAGAGCGGCGTCCACTGGGTGTCAAGCAGAAATGCGCCCAGCGACACCTCGGCGAAGAAGGCCGCCGTCTCCGTGGCGAGCACCGTGAGGATGCCGGCCGTGGTGAGCACCGAGAGGGCGCCGCACGCAAAGAGTCCCGCCTCGATGACGCGCTCGATGATGGGCGTGTGAGGGTGGCTCACGGGCTCACACCCAGGAGCGCCTCCAAGGTCGCACCCACCGTGCTGCCGCGCCCGGCGAAGAGCGAGCCGGGCACCCGGGCGTCCAGCCGGGCCTTCACGGCGGCCCGCGCGGCGGGCGAGAGCGGGATGTAGCCGACGTCTCCCACGAGCGAGGCGCCCTCCGTGACGTAGAAGTCGAGGAAGGACGCGGTCGCCGGGTGGGCCAGCGCGGCCGCGTTGGCGTAGAGGAAGATCGGTCGGGAGAGGGGTTGATACGTGCCGTCCGCCACGGTGCGGGCCGAGGGCAGCACCGGGCCTGCGCCGTTCGTGTCGACCCCGTCGTCCACCGGAACGGCCTGGAGGAGGGACGCGTTCGCTTCGAAGTAGGCCAGCCCCAGAAAGCCGAGGGCGTGGCGGTCGTTGCGGATGCCCTGGACGAGGGTGTTGTCGTCCTCCGAGGAGGTGAAGTCCCCGCGGCTGCTGTGCTCCTTGCCGACGATGGCCGCGGTGAAGTAGTCGTAGGTCCCCGAGTCCACGCCGGCGCCGAACAGGTGCAGCTCCGCGTCCGGCCAGCCCGGTCGCACGTCGGACCACCGCAGCACCTTGCCCTGCGCCGCGGGCTCCCACATGCGCTTGAGCTCGGCCACGCCGAGGGCGCCCACCCAGTCGTTGGACGGGTGCACCACGACGGCGATGCCGTCATACGCGATGGGGATCTCCAGCCAGGAGACGCCGTTCGTGGCGCAGGCCTCCATCTCCGAGGGCTTGATGGGGCGGCTCGCCCCGGCGATGGCCACTTCGCCGTTGCACAGCTTCTTCATGCCGCCGCCGGTGCCGCTCACGCCGACGGTGACGCGGTGGGAGGGGTGGCGGCCGCCGTAGTCCTCCGCCACGGCCTCGCTGATCGGGAAGACGGTGCTCGACCCGTCCACGACGATGGTCGCGCCGCCGCCCGGCGCGTTGGCCGGGTTCGCGCTGCACGCCAGTTGGAGGGCGAGGATCCACATGGTCAGCGGGCGTATCCACCCCGTATGGCGGCTCCGTGACACGCCGGCCTCAGGCCTGCGCCGCCGCCGCCTCGGTGATCAGGGCTTCGAGCTCGGGCCCGGCGAAGGCCCACGCCGCGTTGCAGAAGTGGCAGGTCAGCTCCGCCGTGCCCAGCTCGTCACGGATGGAGCGCAGCTCTTCGGGGCCCAGGCTGCGCAGGATGCGGCGGGCAGTGACGGGGCCGCAGCCGCAGCGCCAGCGCAGCACCCGGTCTTCGAGCGGGCTGATGGTTTGCCCTTCCAGCCGGCCGAACGCGACCTCGGCAAAGACCTCGGGCAGATGGGCGTCTTGGAGGCCGCCGTAGAGCCGCAGGAAGGTGTCGGCGTCGATCGAGGGGCGCCCCGGATCTTCGGGCAGCCGCTCCAGCAGGAGGCCGCCGGCGCGGCGGACGCGGCCGTCTTCGACCTCCACCTGGATGCGCAGCAGGGTGTTGACTTGGTCCGACGCGTTGAGGTGGGCGTGAAGGGCGGCCTCGATGGAGCGGCCCTCCAGCGGGCTCACGCCGCGGTAAAGCTCTTTCGACCGGTCTGCCTTGATGGCGTAGAGCAGGCCGCGCAGGCCGGCCCCCGGCGCCAGCGACAGCCCGGCGGGCGAGAAGCGGGCGCGCAGGCCGCCCTCGGCGTCGACGTCTCCGATGAACGCGGCCTGTGGGGCGTCGGCTTGCAGCTGGAGAGTGACGCGCTCCTCGCCCTTGATCCACGCCGACATCAGCACCGCGGCGACCAGCCCCTCGCCGGCCACGCGCGCGGCGTCCGGCCCGAGGTGGTGGGCCTGCTGCACCGCGTCGGCGGCGCCCCGGGCCTCGACGGCGAGGTAGCGCACCGAGCCATCCCCCGCGAGGCCGCGGTGCAGGCTCCCGAGGGTGCGCGTGCGGTCCGTCGGGCTCATGCGACACCCCCGAAGGCCGCCGCCCAGGCCGCCGCGTCGAAGCCCACCAGCGCGCGACCATCCCCGAACAGCACGAGCGGCCGCTTGATGAGCTTGCCGTCCGCGGCCAGCGCGGCGGCGGCCTCCGCGACCGAGAGCCCCGCCACGCGCGCCTTCCAGTTGCCCGCCCGGTAGGACTCCCCGGACGTGTTGAAGAACCGCGCGAGCGGCAGGCCGCTCCCTGCCATCGCCGCCGCCAATGTGGGCGCGGACGGCGGCGCGGCCACGATGTCGACGCGGGTGTGTGCGTGCCCGCCGGCCTGGAGCCAAGCGAGCGCCTTCCGGCAGGTGCCGCACGCGGGGTAGTGGTACACGACGGCCATGGGCGCTCCGCAGCGGGTTGCACCTATCCCGGCGGGCTGCCCGGGGCCGCCGCCGCCGCCGGCGCTTCGGGCCTCGCGGCGGGGAGTTCCACGCGG
>JBEIVK010000438.1:0-3924 GCA_040373935.1 Alphaproteobacteria bacterium | reverse complement strand
GCGAGCCTCCGGTGAGCGCCTACACGAAGTGGTCGGACGGCGTCGAGAACCGCAACCTCCGCGTGGGCGACTGTGGTCTGCCGCTCATTCAGGTCGTCTCTGCCGAAGCCGCGGCGGACGGTACCCTCTCGGCGCGCCTGCTCGTCGCGTCTGCCGCAGATGGCGCGCCGCTGGACCCGTCCCGGGTGGTCGTGCGGGTGGGCGAGCAGTCCGTGGCCCCGACGGTGGACGCTTCGATCGGCGAGATCACCGTCTCCGTCAGCGGTCTGCCGCACGGCAAGCACAGCCTGCGGGTGTGGGCGGCCGACACCGCCGGGCGCGACGCCGAGAACCAGCCCCTCTGGCTGCCGCTCTGGGTGGAGGACGAGCCCTTCGTCTGGGACGACGGCCTGATGTACTTCGTCTTCACAGACCGCTTCCGCAACGGCGACTTTGGCGATGAACCCTTCTCGCCGGTGGGTGGGGTCGCCACCTGCGCCAACTACAACGGCGGGGACTTCCAAGGGGTCATCGATGCCCTCGACGAGGGCTACTTCGAGGCCCTCGGGGTGAACACCCTCTGGCTCTCGCCGATGTACGAGAACCCCGAAGGCAGCTACCTCGGCATCGACGGCACCAACCGCTTCACCGGCTACCACGGCTATTGGCCGGTGGACCCGCTCCAGCCCGAGTCCCGCTTCGGAGACGCCGGCGCCGACGCCGACGAGCGCCTGCGGGAGCTGATCGAGAAGGCCCACGCCCGTGGCATCCGGGTGTTGTTCGACCTCGTGCTCAACCACGTCCACGAAGACCACATCTACCGTGACGAGCACCCGGACTGGTTCGGCGCCGGCTGCGTGTGCGGCTCTCCGGGCTGCGGTTGGGATGAACGCCCGGTCGAATGCTGGTTTACCTCCTACCTTCCAGACCTCAACTACAAGAACCACGCGGTCACGACGCGCGTCATCGAAGACACCCTGCGTCTCGTCGAGCTGTACGACGTGGACGCCGTCCGCATCGACGCCGCAAAGCACATGGACCACGTGGTCATGCGCTCGCTGCGCAAGCGGTGGACGGAGGAGGTCGAGGCCCGCGGGGGCGCGCCGCTCTACCTCGTGGGAGAGACCTTCACCGGCGACCGGGGGCTCATCATGGACTACGTGGGAGACCACGAGCTGCACGGCCAGTTCGACTTCCCGCTGTACTACACCATCCGCTCGGTGTTCCCCGGCGGCGCCAGCTTCCGCGACCTCGACGGCAGCGTCCAGGCCAGCGCTGCAGCCTACGGGGATGCGCTGATGTCGCCATTCCTCGGGAACCACGACATCGAGCGCTTCGCGACCGCCGTCACCGGCCAGGCCGGCAACTGCTGGGCGGGCTCCTTGCAAGACCCGATGGCCGAAGGCGGCTCGTCCGTCACCCAGACCGATCTCATCCGCAAGGCGACCCTCGGCTTCGCGTTCACCCTCACCCAGCCGGGCGTGCCCCTCATCTACTACGGAGATGAGATCGGCCTGCACGGAGGCGGAGACCCGGACAATCGCCGCCCGATGAACTTCGACCCCTTCCTCTCGGCCAATCAGCGCACCCTGCGCGACGCGGTTCGGGAGATCGGCCAAGCCCGGGCGGAGAGCCGGGCCCTGCGCCGGGGCGCCCGCCGCACGGTGTGGGTGGACGACAACCTCTACGTCTGGGCGCGGGACGCCGGCGGCGGCGATGTCGCGCTGGTGGCCATCTCGCGCGGGCCGGGCCCGCGAACGGAGTCCCTCGACGTGTCGGCCCTCGGGGTGGAGGGCGCCGCGTTCGTGGATGCGCTGGGCAACGGCGCCGGCGGGGCGGTGAGCGGCGGGCGGCTGAGCCTGCGCATCGAGCCGTGGACCGCGCAGATCCTGGTGCGCCCGTGAGGGCCGCCGGGCGGCTGGGCGCCGCGCTCCTGGTCGCGGGCTCGCTGGGAGGGTCCGCGGAGGCGGCAGACTTCAAGATCGGCTCCTACGGGCGCATGGGCAGCACCTGGGCAGAGGGCGGTGCGGCCGGCGCGCCGCTCGACATCGGCACGCACCACACGCGCACCGACCTCGATCCTTACGCCGAGCTGGACTTCGTCTTCACCGAGGCGATGGACTCCGGCGCTCGGTTCCGCGCGGTGCTGACGCCGGCCATCGCTGGGCAGCCATTCCACGCGACGGGCGACTGGGACGCCGATCTCGCGGTGCGCAACCTCTACGCGGAGGTCCACCGCTTCGTGGACGCCCCGGTGTCGGCCTGGGTCGGCAGCCGGATGTGGCGCGGGGACGACGTCTACCTCCTCAACTTCTGGCCGCTGGACAACCTCAACACCGCCGGGGCCGGCTTCGGGGTGCACCCCAAGGGCTGGTCCATCGACGCCCACGCCGGGGCCTCGCGCCCACGCGCCGGGGGCCTGCTGGACCAATCTCTCGGCTTTCCGCTGCCCGACGCGGTCGGCACGGAGTCCGTCCGGGTGCTGGACCGCCAGCGCGGCGTGGCGGCAGCCCGGGTCGCTCGGCAGCTCGGGCTTCCCGGAGACCTGACGCTTCGACTCAGCGGCTACGCTGAGTGGCACGGCATCCCAGAGGGCACCCGCTTCGCCGACGAGCGCACCGCGGAGGCGCTGCCGGGGGACCGCGGCTCCATCGTCGGGGTGCAGGCGAGCGCGTGGGGTTGGGGCCCCGACAGCTTCGCGCACCTGTGGCTGCGCCGCGGCACCGGCATCGCCATCCCGGGCACGCTGTTCCTGCCCACCGATGGCCTGGGCCCAGACCGCCGGCTCGCCGACGCGCGCGAGCACCTCATCGCCATCGCCGGAAACACGGAGGGCCCCGGAAACTGGGGCGTCCTGTGGGGCGGCTATGCCCGGCTCTACCGAGATGCAGACACCAATCAAACCGCCGACTGGGACGACGTCGGCGAGGGGGCGCTCGTCCTGCGGCCGGCCTGGCACCTGACCCGCCACACCAGCGCGACGGTGGAGCTCTCGCACCAGTGGCGGACGAGCACGGGGGTGTCGCCGCGCTCGGGCCTGCCCGGGACGCCGCGGGTCACGCGCGTGGTCGTCGGCCCCACGATCCAACCGCGCAAAAGCGGCCTCTCGCGGCCCCAGCTGCGGGCCTTCTACGCCTATGGCTTTCGCAACGACGACGCCCGCTGGCTTTATGCCGCTGCAGACGCCCGCTTCCTCTCCAACCACGACCACCGGGTCGGCGTCCAGGCCGAGTGGTGGATGGACAGCGCAACCTACCGCCCGGCCGGGAGCCCGTGATGGACACCCCCACCGCCCGACGCCTGCTCCTGCTCGCGGCCCTGCCCGCGCTCGCCGCCTGTCTCCGCCCCGGGGACTACGCCGAAGACCCGCCGATCACCTCGGAGGTCGACGACTGGCGCGACGAGGTGATCTACCAGCTCATCACCGACCGCTTCACCAACGGGGACCCGTCCAACGACTTCAACCGCACATCGGACGTCTCGAACCTCAACCGTCACCACGGCGGTGACTGGCGCGGCATCATCGACAACGTGGACTATCTCGTCGGGCTCGGCGTTACGACGATTTGGATCAGCCCCATCGTCGCCAACGTGGAGGAGGACGCCGGGGTCGCCGGGTACCACGGCTACTGGACGCAGGACTTCCGCAGCGTCAACCCGCACATGGGCGACCTGGCAGACCTGCGCGAGATGGTCGACGTGATGCACGAGAATGGCATCAAGGTGCTCGTCGACATCGTGGCGAACCACGTGGGCCAGGCGTTCTACTACGACATCAACCAGAACGGGCAGGCAGACATCCAGACCTGGTACGCGACGGACGGCACCACCGAGCTGGACATCGTGACCGAGTGGGACCCACGCTTCGACCCGCGGCGCATCCAGTCCTTCTCCAGCTTGGGCGAGGCCGGCGACGCGCCCATCGGCTGGGTGTACATGCCGGAG
>JBEIVK010000558.1:0-3198 GCA_040373935.1 Alphaproteobacteria bacterium | reverse complement strand
CGGGCGGCGCGGCCGGCGGCGGCGGGCGGGGATGCGGTGGCGATCATCGGCCTCGGCTGCAGGCTTCCGGGAGCCAACTCGGTGGCGGAGCTGTGGGAGGGCCTGCTCGCGGGCCGCTCGGCCATCGGCGAAGTGCCCAAAGAGCGCTGGGATCCCGCCTTGTTCTGGAATGCCGACAAGTCGGCGACGGACCGCACCTACGCGAAGATCGGCGGCTTCCTGACGGGCTTTCACTTCGAGCCGCGCCGCTTCCGCATCCCGCCAGGGGTGGCGCGCTTGGTGGACCCGGTGCAGCAGATCGCCCTGGAGGCGGTGGCGGACGCGCTGGTGGACGCCGGCTACCCGGCGCTGCCGGGGGAGGCGGGGCGCCCCTTCGACCGCGCGCGGACGGCGGTCATCCTCGGCAACTCGATGGGCGGGGAGCTGACGGACGACTACACCGTGCGGGTGCGGATCCCGGCGTTTCAGGCGGCCCTGTCGGCGGTGCCGGGCTTCCGCGCGCTGGGGGCGGAGGCGCAGCGCGGCATCCTGGACGGCTTCGAGGCGGCCTTGCGCGCCGAGCTTCCGCCCATCACCGAAGACAGCATGCCGGGCGAGCTGTCCAACGTCATCGCCGGCCGGGTGGCGAACGCGCTGGACTTGTCGGGGGCCAACTTTACGGTGGACGCGGCCTGTGCGTCGTCGATGGCGGCGGTGCAGACGGCTGTGAAAGGCCTGCTGGACGGCGACTTCGACATGGCCATCACGGGCGGCGCCGATCGCTCCATGGGCGTCGCCACCTACGTCAAGTTCTGCAAGATCGGGGCGTTGTCCCCGGATCATTCTGCGCCTTTCGATGCGAGCGCCAACGGTTTCGTGATGGGCGAGGGCTGCGGCGTGCTGGTGCTCAAGCGCCTGTCGGACGCCGAGCGCGACGGGGACCGCGTCTACGCCGTCATCCGCGGCATCGGCGCGTCCTCGGACGGCAAGGGCAAGGGCATCACCGCCCCCAACCCGGCGGGGCAGCGGCTCGCGCTGCGGCGGGCCTATGCGCAGGCCGGTTTTGGCCCGGAGACCGTGGACCTCGTGGAGTGCCACGGCACGTCCACGGTGGTCGGCGACAAGGTGGAGGTCGAGGCGCTGTCCGAGGTCATCGGTGGCGGGCGGCGGGCCACACCGGTCCGCATCGGCAGCATCAAGAGCAACATCGGCCACCTGAAAAGCGCGGCGGGGGCGGCGAGCCTCGTGAAGGCGGCGTTGGCGGTGCACCACGGGGTGTTCCCGCCGTCGGCCGGCTATCGCACGGCCCGCCCGGACGTTCCGCTGGGCGTGGTGCCCTTGCAGGTGCAGACGGCGGCGGAGCCGTGGGCGGGGGACGCGCCGCGGCGGGCGGGCGTGTCGGCCTTCGGGTTTGGCGGCACGAACTTCCACGTCGTCCTGGAGCAGCACCGGCCCGGGGCCCTCGGGGCGGCCGGTCGGCCGGCGGCGGTCGCCTCGCCGGCGCCCGTGGCGGCGCAGCCGGCGCCGCGGGTGGTCGTGGGAGACGCCGTGCCCGAGGGGTTGTGGGCGGTGTCGGCGGGGTCTCGGGAAGAGCTGGTCGCGCGGCTGGAGCGCGGCGAGACCGGCGCTGCCTTTGAGGCGTCGGCGCCGGTGCGGGTGTGC
Source organism: Alphaproteobacteria bacterium (assembly GCA_040373935.1). Taxonomy (GTDB): domain Bacteria; phylum Myxococcota_A; class UBA796; order UBA796; family UBA2385; genus JBEIVK01. The sequence goes on along the minus strand of JBEIVK010000558.1, from coordinate 1,557 downwards.
GCGGCGGCCGAGGGCGCCGAGGAGCGCGCCGAGCAGGTGGACCGCCTGCTGAAGGTCCTGCGCAGCGATCAATCTCCCGAGCTGCTGCGCAGCCGGGGCATCGCCCTCGAAGAAGAGCCGTGCAACGGCAAGCTCGCGTTCCTGTTCACGGGCCAGGGCAGCCAGTACATCGGCATGGGGCTGGATCTCGCGGCGGCCTATCCCATCGTGGCGGCCACCTTCGCCGAGGCAGACGCCGTGCTGCACGACGAGCTCGGCGGCCCGCTGACCCGCTTCATCCGGCGGGACCCGTCGCTGTCCGAGGACGAGCAGTTCGAGCGGCTGCGGGCGACCGAGATCAGCCAGCCGGCCACGCTCGCCATCGACATCGCCCTGCTGCGGCTGATGGCGAGCTTCGGCGTGCGGCCGGATGTCGTCGCTGGGCACAGCCTGGGCGAGTACGCGGCGGCGGTGGCGGCCGGGATGCTGAGCTTCGAGCACGCGCTGCTCGCGGTGAGCGCCCGCGGCCGCGAGATGGCCTCCGTGCGCCTGGACGACCCGGGGAAGATGGCGGGCATCGCCACCTCCTTCGAGCGCGTGCAGGAAGTGCTGGCGGAGATCCCCGGCTACGTCGTGGCGGCCAACAAGAACTGCGCGACGCAGACGGTCATCGCCGGCGAGAGCGACGCGGTGGAGGCCGCCATCGAGGCCTTCCGCAGCCGCGGCGTGACGGTCTACCCGCTGCCGGTGAGCCACGCGTTCCACTCGCGCATCGTGGCGCCGGCGTCTGCCCCCCTGCGCAAGGTGCTGGAGCGCCTGGACCTGCGGCCTCCGGTCCGGCCCATCACCACGAATGTCACCGGCCGGTACTATCCGATGGACGCCGGCTCCCGCGCGTTCCTGCTCGACAACCTCGCCGCCCAGGTGGCGGCGCCGGTGGAGTGGATCGACCAGGTGGAGCGCATGTACGCCGACGGGGCGCGCATCTTTGTCGAGTGCGGGCCGAAGCGCGCCCTCGCGGGCTTCGTGGCGAGCATCCTGAAGCGCCGCCCGCACCGGGCCCTCTACACCAACAACCCGAAGCGCGGCGGCCCGCAGTCCTTCCACGACGCGCTCGCCGGCCTGATGGCGCTGGGCTTCCCGGTGTCCGAGCGGCCGGCCCCCACGGCCGACCTGTTTGGCGAGAGCGCGCCGCGGCGGGCCAGCTCGGCGGCGATGGCGGCCTGGGTTCCGGCCAGCGGGTCGCCGCCGGCGGCCGAGCCGGCGGGCGGCGGCGTGGCCAGCGAGGGGGTCTGGACGCAGGTGGTGGCGGTGGTGGCGGAGCTCACGGGCTACCGGCCCGACGAGCTGGCGGCAGACGACCATCTCGAGGCGGACCTCGGCGTGGACACCGTGAAGCAGGCCGAGCTGGTGGCCCGGGTGCGGGACCGCTTCCGCTTGGACCACGACCCGGACTTCCGCTTGGCGGACCACAAGACGCTGGGGGATCTCGCGGACTACGCGGCCCGCCGCCTCGGCGCGACGCGCGCGAGCCGTCCGCGCCCGGTGCTGGCGCCGGTCGTCGCGCCCGCGCCGGTG
>JBEIVK010000533.1:0-3331 GCA_040373935.1 Alphaproteobacteria bacterium | reverse complement strand
GGGCGCCGCGGCCCGCGGTGCGCCGAGGTCCGGCGCGCGGGGCGGTTGGGGCGGCGGACCAGCCGGATGGCCGGGCGGTGGACGACTGGGCGGCGCCGGTGGCGGCGGGACGGCGTGGCCGAGTCCGCCGACGAGCATCAGCCCGCCGGCCACCGCGGCCCGTCCACCGTCAGCGCGCCGCCAGATCACGGTCGATCACGCGCTTGAACTCGCTCGCCGGCTGGGCGCCCGAGAGCATCACGCCGTTGATGAAGAAGGCCGGCGTGCCGCTGACCCCGGCGGCGTTGCCGTCTTCGAAGTCCTTCTGGACCTCGGCGGCCTCCGTCGGGTCCTGCCGGCAGGTGTTCCAGGCCGCGAGGTCCAGCGCGAGCGCGGTGGCGTGGGCCGTGAGGTCTGCGTCTTCCAGGCGTTGCTGGTCCTTCATCAGGAGGTCGTGCATCTCCCAGTACTTGCCCTGCTTGCCCGCGCAGTTGGCCGCCACCGCCGCCGGCACCGCCCGCGGGTGGAAGGACAGCGGGTAGTCGCGGAACACCATGCGGATCTTGCCCGGGTACGCGGCCATCACCTCATCCAGGGCCGCGCGCGCCTTGCCGCAGTACGGGCACTGGTACTCGGCGAACTGCACGATGGTGACCGGCGCGTCGGCGGGGCCCATCGACGGGTCGTCGTCCACCGAGACCTGGATGCGCGGCAGATCCGGGTACGCGACCAGAACCTCGGCGCCCATGCGCCCCTTGAGCCCTTCCATCCAGGTGGTGAAAAGCTCGCCTTTCTTGCGGCGCATCAGCTCTTGGCGCACCATGGGCTTGGCCTCTTCGTAGGGCATGCCCCGGAGCTGACGCTGCATCATGGCGTAGAACTGCTCCATCTCGGCCTCGGTGGGCTCGGCCACCTTGTCCTCGATGTCGGCCTTGAGCAGTGCCTCGGCGTTGGCGAAGCCGCGGGCCTTGGCTTCGGCCTCGATGAGCGCCTCGACCAGCGCCTGGTCCGCCGCGCCGGACTCCGCCTGGTAGCGCTGCGTGAGGTACTCGACCTCCATGCGAATGAGCTGCCCCTTGAGCTCCGGGCCGAGCTGCCCGTAGGTGATTTGCCCGCCGTTCCACTTGGCGACCACGGTGTCGGGAGAGGGCGCCGCGGTGGGGGACGCGGCGGGGGCGGCGGCCTTGGCGGGGGCGGCGGCCGGCGCGCTGCCGGCCGTGGTGGCGGACCCGGTGCAGGCGAGGGCCAGGAGGACAGGGAGAAGGCGGAACATGATGACTCCAGGCCAGAGAGGACGGCCTCAACGGGCGGCGAAGAGATCCAACGGGCGGGACACCCGGGCGGCCCATGCGGCCTCTGTATGCGGGGCGCCGGGCTCCCACCAGTGGAAGAGGTCGGCGCCGAGGGTGTAGCCAGCGGCGGCCAGGCGGTCGCGCGCCCAAGCGTTTTCGCACCAGTTGTCGCTGGACTCGGGAGCGTCGTCGGGCACGCCGTCGCCGTCTTCGTCGGCGCAAGGGCCGCCGCCGCCGGCGTCGAGGTAGAGCACGGGCCCCGCCGGGCCGGCCGTGGCGAGGGCGTCCACCAAGGTTGGGCCGTCCAGGCCGATGCTCCCCCATCCGAGGGTGCCCGACAGGCTCAAGGCCGCGTCCCAGGCCGCCGGGTCCCGGTGGGCGAGGTCCAGTGACACCAGTCCGCCCAAGGAGCTGCCGAGCAGCCCGCGCACCGCGCCGCTGCCGTACGCCGCCTCGATGAGCGGCAGCACCGCCTCGTGGACGAGCGCGGCATAGTCGGCGCTGCGGCCCCCCACCGGCGCGCCGAGGCCGACGTCATCGGGGGCGAAGGTGTACTCGTCGAAGCGCGCCGCGGTGTTGTGAACGGCGGCCACCAGAACACCCGGGGGGAGCGCGGCGTCGAGGCGCCAGCCGCCGTGGAGGGCCGCGGGGTCGAAGAGGTTTTGGCCGTCTTGCGCGACGAGCAGGTGTGTGAACCGGCCCCCGGCGGGCACCCAGACATCGACGGGGCGCGGCGCGAGCCCGGCCGCTGCCACCCCGAACCACCGCTCCAGGTGGGCCTCTCCGCTCCGCACCACCGAGATGCGGCCGAAGTCGTCGTAGGCGAACCGGCGGCCCCACGGGTCGGCGATCCAGGCTTGGCCGTCGGTGAACTTGTAGCGTTGGCCCTCGGCGTCTCCGAGGTCCAGCTCGAGCGCCGCCCAGCCGCCGCCGAGCGCGACCATCGGCACCGGCGACCAGCCCGTCCCGTCTCCCGCGAACGACCACACGCCCGGCCCGCATTCGCACAGAAAGAGGAAGGAGCCTGTCGACGTCTCGACGGGCAGGCCCCCCCGCGCCGCGACCTCGGCGACGACCTCCGCCGGGCTCCGCGCCCCGGACATCGCCGCCCGCACCGCGGCCTCGTCGGCCCCTGGCGCCGCGGGCTCGCCGCCGCCGGAGTCTGCGGCGAGCCCCGAATCGGCCGTCGCCGCTGGCGCCCCCAGCGCCGGCCCGGCCGGGCCCGAGGCCCGACACGCGACGGCGGCGATGCAGGCGAGCGCGCGGAGCCGGCGGTCAAGCGCAGGCATCTTCGCCTCCGTCGACGCGGATGACATTCCCCGTCATCCACGCCAGGGCCGGGGCCGCCAGCGCGACCATCGCCGCCCCGACGTCCGCGGGGCGCGTGACCCGCCCATGCGGATTTCTTGCCGCCGCCCGCTCCAAAAGCGCTTCATGCCCTGGAATCTTGCGGAGGGCGGGCGTGTCCGTCACTCCGGCCATCACGGCGTTCACGGCCACGCCGCGCGGCGCGAGCTCGAGCGCGAGCTGGCGGACATGCGCCTCCAAGGCCGCTTTGGCGGCCGAGACGGGGCCGTAGGCGGGCAGCGCCCGGCGGCTCCCGCTGCTCGTGAGCGCGAAGATCCGCGCGCCTGGCCCCAACAGACCGCGGTCATCCAGCGCTTGCGACCAGTACACGAGGCTGTGCGCCATCACGTCCATGGTCATGTCGAGCTGGCGCCGGGACGCCCCGCGGCCTCCGACCCCCGCGAGCAAGGGCGTGAGCGTGCCGAACGCGAGGCTGTGCACCAGGACGGCGACCCCACCCGGCCCGGCGCGCGTGGCGAGGTCGTCCGCCAGCTCGGCGCGGGTGCCGTCGTCCGCCGCGTTGCGGTTGTGGAAGACGGCCGGGACCTGCGCCTGGAGCTCGGCCAGCACGGCGTCGGCGGCGGGGGCGGTCGACGCGCGGTCGAGGTGCACCCCGAAAATCGGGTGCCCGACAGCGGCGAAGGCGCGGCAAGCCGCGGCGCCCATCCCGGAGGAGGCGCCGAGCACGAGCACCCAGCCGCGCGCGGGCGCGG